>JAFPTE010000108.1 GCA_017400415.1 Oscillospiraceae bacterium | reverse complement strand
TTCAGATACTCCTTGCGCTCATCGCTTATGCGGAAGCTCTCCACGCTCTTCTGGATGGCCTTGTTATGGACCCAGGGGTCCAGCCGCCCCTCCTCCAGGTAGGGCAGTATGGCCTCATACTGCTTTGCCAGGGCCGTGGCGAAATACCAGGCGATCATCATGTTGATATAATACTCCTCCGACCGGACGGATGCCGCCATATCCGCATATTCCGTTCTGAAGCCCTCATCCAGAAAGTGCTGCATCAGCTGCCTATGGCAAACCTGACGGTGTAGGTCCTGTCCGATTTTATCCACGTCCGGATATGGGGAAGAAGCCTCTCCGGCGCCTTCTTGAAGGCCTTGGGCGAGAGCTGGTCGCAGGTGGCCCAGTTGTCGATATAGGGGAGAAACTCCTCCGTCCGGGCAATGCACCTGTCAAAATCCTTTTCCGGGGAGATGAGGAAGGCGTGGAGCTGGTCCTCATCAAAATACCGGTGGGGAAGCGCTGCCAGGAATTCCTCCGCCCCCGGGTCCCCGTAAAGGCGCTTTGCAAGGGAGCGCAGGGCGGGAGTTCTGACGCCGATTATCCTCTCTGCCCTCACCGTGGGTATGAGCTTTGCCTGGAAAATGCCGTATTCCCTGTCCTGCAGGCGGAAAAGCTCCGCAGTTATCTCTTCTCCCGTCATAAGGGCGCCTCCCTTGCTTTGATGCCGCTATTTTACCCCCTTTTCGCCTATGCCGCAAGGGCGTGAAGGGAGTTTTTATTCGTCCATTGTTTTTTTGCGGAAAAAGTTATATAATTACATTATCAGACCTTGACCGGGGGGGTGAACGGGAATGATAAGGCTTGCCATTGTGGAGGACGAGGATATGCACGCCCAGCTTCTGCAGGATTATTCCGCCCGATATTCCGGGGAGACCCACAGGGAGATAGCCGCAGAGCGCTTCAAAAACGGCCTGCAGTTTCTGGAGGCCTTCCGTGCAAACTTTGACGCTGTGCTGATGGATATTGCCATGCCGGTCATGGACGGCATGGAGTGCGCAAAAAAGCTCCGGGAGCTGGACGAGCGGATACCCATCCTGTTCACCACCAGCATGGCCCAGTACGCCATACGGGGCTACGAGGTGGAGGCCCTGGGCTTCATGGTAAAGCCCGTAAAGTACCCGGAATTTGCCCGGAAGCTGGACCGCATAGTCCGCCGCATAGACTCCCGGCAGGCCGCCAGCTATGTTTTGCCCCTTAAGGACGGCGCCAAGGTGGTGAACATAAGCGACATTTACTACGTGGAGGTCCTGGCCCACTACCTTATCTTCCACACCCGCTCGGGAGAATACAAAATCTACGGGGTCCTCAGCTCCCTGGAGGAGGA
The DNA here is from genome assembly GCA_017400415.1 of Oscillospiraceae bacterium. GTDB lineage: Bacteria > Bacillota > Clostridia > Oscillospirales > Oscillospiraceae > RUG626. The sequence continues at coordinate 4,106 of JAFPTE010000108.1, read as the reverse complement.
CAGCCGCTTTTCCCGCTTTCTGAAGGTCACCCAGAGCCATCTGGTGAATTCCGACCACGTTGCCAACATTGGCAAGGATTCCCTGACCGTGGCCGGAGAGCAGCTGCCCCTGTCCCGGCGGCGCAGAAGCGACTGTCTGGAGAAAATCGCAAGGATAATGGGAGGCGGACTGTCATGAATCTCTGGTACATAAACGAATTTCACGTGCAGCTTCTGGCCCTTGAGCTTTTGCTGTGCAGAAACCTGCCCAGGCGCAGGGGCTTCTGGCTTCGGCTCATTCCCCTGGCGACCCTGTTCGTAACTCTGCCGGCCCTGTTTCCCGGGATGTTTTTCTCCCCCATTTTCCGGGTGGGCCAGTGGTTTACCTTCAGCTTTCTTATGGTGCTGGCGGTATCCGCCCTGCTTCTGTGGATATGCTTTGACGTTACCGCAAAGCAGCTGGTGTTCTGCTGCTGCGTGGCCCACACTCTTCAGCACATGATCCACTGCCTCAGCCGGTTTATCTGGCTGCTGTTCCGGATGGACGAGCTCTTTTCCCAGGTCACGGAGCTTGTGATAATGCTGGCCGTCCTGGTAATCGTGTATTTCTATCTTAAAAAGGGCAGGCTCTTCGGGGTGGAGAATGCGGATATCAAGAGCACTCAGCTCATAGTGTTCGCCATCGTCTCCTCCTTCACGGTCTACTTTTTCAGCATCTGGTCGGTCTCCAACGAGGGGGACAACATGGGAGAGCAGTTCTTTGACTTTCTCTCCTGCCTGCTGCTGCTCATAATCCTGCTGGACCTGTTCCGGTTCCGGCGGGCGGAGGAGGAACAGAACATTCTCAAGCGCCTTCTCCGGCAGGAGCAGGAGCAGCACGAGATGAGCCGGGCCAATATCGAGGTCATAAACCGGAAGTGCCACGACCTGAAGCACCAGATTTCCGCCCTGCGGAACATGCCCCAGAAGGAGCAGGAGAAGAGCATTTCCGACCTGGAGAGCGCCATTCTCCTCTACGACAACCTGCCCAAGACCGGCAACGACGACCTGGACATTGTCCTGGCGGAGAAGAGCTTTGTGGCGGAGAAGAGCGGCGTCCGTCTTCAGTGCATCATAGACGGCGGGGCCCTGAGCTTTATGGGCACGGAGGACATCTGCTCCCTGTTCGGCAACGCCGTGGACAACGCCATCGAGGCCGCCGCCGGTGAGCCGGAGCCCGACGAGCGGATAGTCAGCATTCAGACCGTTGTGCGGGGCAATATGCTGACTGTCCACGTGGATAACCCCTGCGCAAAGGAGCCCGTTTTCTCCGAGGGCGTACCGGTCACCAGCAAGGCCGACAGGGACTACCACGGCTTCGGCATGCGGTCCATCCGCTACGTGACGGAGAAATACGGCGGAACGATGACCGCAAACTGGGAGGACGGCATCTTCTACCTGGATATACTCTTCCTCCTGAGCTGAATCCCGACCCGCATCCGCAAGGATGCGGGTTTTTTGACCGGTTAGGGAAGCTCTGAGACCACCTGTGCGAAAAAGCTTGCCCAATTTCGCCCCACTCCTTATTATGGCGCCGAAAGAACCCCAAGGGGAAGCCGGCTCCCGGCGGGGGAAAAACGGAACCGTGAAGAAAATAAGGAGGATTTATGAAAAGCAAAAAGAGCACTCTGTTTCGGGGCCTCACAGCACTTCTCTGCGCGCTGCTGACGTTCTCGATCATCGCAACCGCCACCGCAAACGCATATTCAAAAATCATCAACTCCTTCTTCAATCTCAAGGTTGGAGAAATGGTGCCCATCGACTCCGGCGAGCAGGTGGACTCCGCCTATTACAAGAGCCGCTACGGCGAGCTGACCGTGGAGAACCTGGCCAAGCTCAAGGCCGACGGCGAGAAGTTCGTTGAGGAAGAGATGGTGGAGGGCGCAGTCCTCCTCCACAACAAGGGCGGCGCCCTGCCCCTTGCCAGCGGCGAGCGGAAGGTCACCATGTTCGGTCTCTCCTCCGCCAAGCCCTATTACAAGAACAAGTCCGCCGGCGGCAACAACGACCCCACCCGTGAGGTGAGCCTCTACTCCGCCCTGAAGGAAAAGGGCTTTGCCGTCAACGAGACCCTGTACAACGCCTACCTGGTGCCCCAGGAGGGCGACGAGGGCGGCTCCAGCTGCGGCGGCACCGCCTCCCCTGCCATCGACCGGCCCCTGAGCTTCTACACCGACGACCTTAAGAGCACCTTCGCCGACTACGGCGACGTGGCCCTGGTTGTGGTGGGCAGAATGGGCGGCGAGAACCAGGATATCCCCGTCACCGATGACGACGGCATCAGCGGTCTGGCCCTGCATCAGAACGAGGCCGACATGCTCCGCATGATCAAGGAGTCCGGCAAGTTCAAGAAGACCATTCTCCTTCTGAACAGCGCCTATCCTCTGGAGCTCAACCACCTGGACGAGTACGACATCGACGCCGTCCTCTGGATCGGCACCCCCGGTCTGACGGGCTTCCGGGGCGTGGTTGACCTGCTTGTGGGCGAGGCAAGCCCCTCCGGCAGACTGGTGGACACCTATGCCACCGACTCCCGCTCCGCCCCCGCCGTCCGCAACTTTGGCCTCTTCACCTTCGACAATGCCGAGGAGATGAGCCTGTACGTCACCGACCACGCATACAACACCACCAAGTACCTGGTCCTCTCCGAGGGCATCTACGTGGGCTACAAGTACTATGAGACCCGCTACGAGGACTGCATCCTGGGCCGCGGCAACGCCAGCGGCAAGGCCGGCGTCTTCGCCTCCAAGGGCGGCTGGAACTACGCCGAGGAGGTTGCCTATCCCTTCGGCTACGGCCTGAGCTACACCACCTTCACCCAGCATCTGGACAGCGTCACCGAGCATGACGGCACCTTCACCGTGAAGGTCACCGTCACCAACACCGGCGACCTGGCCGGTAAGGACGTGGTTGAGGTCTATGCCCAGACCCCCTACACCGACTATGACCGCCAGAATCTGGTGGAGAAATCCGCCATCCAGCTGGCCGGCTTCGGCAAGACCGGACTTCTCCAGCCCGGCAAGAGCGAGACCGTTACCGTCACCATCGACAAGTACCTTATCGCCAGCTATGACTACAAGAACGCCAAGGGCTATATCCTTGACGCAGGAGATTATTACCTGGCCATCGGCTCCGACGCCCACGACGCTCTGAACAACGTTCTGGCCGCCAAGGGTGCCACTGGCCTCTACGACCAGTTCGGCGCCTCCGTCACCGGCGACGCAGCCAAGACCTTCAAGTGGACCGAGTCCAGACTGGACACGGAGACCTACCGCCGCACCGAGGCCGGCACCGAGGTCAGGAACCTTTTTGACAATGCGGATATCAACTACTGGCTCCCCGGCGCCGTCACCTACATGACCCGCCAGGACTGGAACACCTATCCCCAGCCCGTCCGGGGCCTGAACGCCACCAGAGCCATGATGACCGAGGTGGACGGCTACACCTACTCCAAGCCCGCCGACGCCCCCTCCTACAAGTCCATGACCCAGGGCGTTGACAACGGCATCAAGCTTGTGAACATGCACGGCGTACCCTATGACGACCCCCTGTGGGAGGATTTCCTGGATCAGCTCACCCTGGACGAGATGCTGTCCACCGTCTGCGGCTCCTGGAGCCAGAACCCGGTGGAGAAGGTCATGAAGCCCCAGAACAAGAATCAGGACGGCCCCGGCGGCGTCTCCGGCCCCTACCTGCCTGACATCCTGGGCGCCACCGCCACTGCCACCGATATGGGCGGCGGCACCGAGAGCGGCACCGCCTACGTGGGCGAGGCCGTGGCCGCAGCCACCTGGAGCACCGAAATGCTGGCCAGACGGGGCGACTTCATCGCCGAGGACTGTCTCTTCTCTGACGTTATGCAGATCTGGTGCCCCGGCGGAAACACCCACCGGACCCCCTTCTCCGGCCGTAACTACGAGTACTTCTCCGAGGACGGCACCCTGGCCTATCTGCTGGCCGCCGCTGAGTCCAAGGCCATGCAGGCTAAGGGCGTTGTCGCTGCCATCAAGCACCTGGCTCTGAACGAGATGGAGGACGACCGTCAGGGCGTCTCCACCTTCCTGACCGAGCAGGCCTTCCGTGAGATC
>JAFPTE010000107.1 GCA_017400415.1 Oscillospiraceae bacterium | reverse complement strand
TGGGCGTCAGCCGGACGGCCATATGGAAGGCCATGGACGCCCTCCGGCAGGAGGGTTACATAATCGAGGCGGCCACCAACAGGGGTTACCGTCTGAGCTCCCCGGCGGATATAATCGCCGGGGACCTGGTGGCAAAAAAGTGCGGCCTTGGGGCCCTGCAAATCGAGTTCGTCAGGGAGACCACGGGCACCAATGCCGTTTTAAAGACACGGGCTGCAGCAGGGGAGCCGGAGGGGACCGTTCTCATAGCCGGGCACCAGACCGCCGGAAAGGGGCGTTACGGCCGGGAGTTTTACTCGCCGGAGGGCACGGGCCTCTATCTGAGCATCATACTCCGGCCCAAAATGCCGGCGGAGCGGGCTCAGCTCATAACCTGCCTGGCGGCAGTTGCCGCCGCTGAGGCCATCGAAGAGGTCTCCGGCAGGCAGACTCAGATAAAATGGGTAAACGACCTTTTACTGGACGGCAGGAAGGTGGCCGGGATTCTGACCGAGGCCTCCATCAGTCTGGAGACCGGGGGCCTTGACTGGGCTGTCCTGGGCATAGGCTTCAACCTGGCGGACCCGGCAGGGGGGTGGGGCCCCCTTGAGGGCGTCGCCGGCTCCGTCTTCGGGACCCATGCCCCGGCCGGAAGCCGGGCAGACATGGCGGCGTCCTTTCTTCGGCACTTCTGGAGCCGTTGGGAGAGCTTTGAGCCCGGTGATTTTCTGGAGCCTTACCGCAGAAGACAGGCCGCCTTCGGCAGGACCATCGAGGTCCTGGCCCTGGGCCGGGAGCCCAGAAAGGCCGTGGCCACGGACGTGGACGGCGACTTCCGTCTGGTGGTGCGGTATGAGGACGGCAGGGAGGAGCACCTCTCCTCCGGCGAGATGCGTATAATACTAAATCAGGAGGTTTAAATGAACATCACGGTCAAGGATATGACACTCTGCGCCCTTTTTGCGGCGCTTCTGGCGGTTATTGCGCCCTTCAGCATCAATATCGGCCCCATTCCCATTTCTCTGGCAACCTTTATCGTGTATCTGACCGGCGTCGTCATCGGCGCCTGGAGGGGCACCGTAGCGGTGCTGGTTTACCTGCTCCTGGGGGCTGTGGGACTGCCCGTGTTCTCCAACTTCGCCGGGGGACTTCAGAAGCTGGTGGGCGTCACCGGCGGTTATCTCATCGGCTACCTGCCCTGCGTTTTTCTGACCGGCCTCTTTGCGGACAGGTTTGAGAAGCCCTGGCTGTGGGCCCTCGGCATGGCCGCAGGCACCGCCGTCCTCTACGCCGTGGGCACCGCCTGGTTCTGCTTTGTCAGCGGCAGCGGCCTTGTGCAGGCCCTGGGAGTCTGCGTGGTGCCCTTCCTGCCCGGGGACGCAATCAAAATCGCCGCGGCCGCTCTCCTGGGCGTTACCCTGCGTATGATAGTTAAGAAGACCCTGAAAGCCCGGTAATCCAGCCTCTGCATTTCCGGATAAAAAGTAATATGATTATACGTATGCCCATCTGCTGTGTGATAGCCACAGGCAGGTGGGCATATTCTTTGCGGATGCTGGGGATAAGATAGTTATACTAAGAATAATAATTGTTGCAATTACCCCCGAAGGTGTGTATAATATATAAGGAATACTGTCAGCGTGCAGCAGCATTAATAGCTTAATTGAGGCGCCCCAAAAACGGAGCCATATCCCTGTGATGCAGAAAGGCAATAAATCAATGAAGAATAATAACAGAAACAGGAAAGGATTTACCCTGGCTGAGATACTGATTGTTGTAGCCATAATCGGCGTGCTTGCCGCCGTGGCCTTCATCAGCGTGCAGTCCTTTATGCGGGGACTGACCAAGCTGGAGTATGACGGCTATGCCAAGGAGATCTTCATAGCCGCCCAGGAGCATCTCTCCGTTGCCGCCGGCCAGGGCTATCTTGGCAGGAGCGGCGACGACTTCGGCATACTTGATGAGAGCAATCCGGAAGAGAAGGGCGTATATTATATAGTCAAGGACAGCGGCACCAACGTATCCGCCGGTGTCCTGGGCCTTGCCCTGCCCGAAGGCTCCGTAGACGAGGCCATCCGTTCCGGCGGCAGCTTTATAATCCGCTACCATAAGGCCTCCGCCACGGTGCTGGACGTTTTCTACTGGTCCTCCGACACGGGGAACTATAAGCACCTGGCATACTCGGAATCGGATTATACCGCCTTCATGAATTCCAGGGATAATTATGAAGCCCTCAAGACCTATACGGACTCCTCCGTCATCGGCTATTACGGCGGCGTCTCCGCCAAGGGCCTGCCCACTCCCAAGGAGCTCCAGCCAATAACCCTCACCGTTTCAAACGGCGATGAGCTCAAGGCAAAT
>JAFPTE010000004.1 GCA_017400415.1 Oscillospiraceae bacterium | reverse complement strand
ATTCAGCACCGCCTCCTGGAGCCGGAGGGAAGCGAGCCCGACTTCACCAGAGGCACCCTGGAGGGCGACATCGCCCCCGGCGATATAACCTTCTACCGCCTGCAGTGCGACTCTGAGGGCACCCTCCGCTCCTATATTGCCCAGGGCGAGGTGCTGCCGGTCCGCACCACCAGCTTCGGCGGCATCGGCGTCTTTGCCATTAAGGAGATGGGCCGCTTCTACCGCCATGTGCTCATTCAGAAGCGCTATCCCCACCACGGCGCCGTGGCCTTCGGCCATAACGGCAAGACCCTCTTTGAGGTCAAGAAGCTCCTTGGCGTGCAGGATATCGCCTGGAACCTGCCCAAATCCCTCCCCTATCCCACGGAAAACCCCTGGGCATAAGAGCTCCGAAAACGTATCACCCGCCGCGGCTGCGGCGGGTGATTCTTTTTGCATAAAGTGACTGCTGCAGAGCCTGAGCCCTGCAGCAGCCGCTTTTGAAGGATTATAATGGAAGACTAAAGGAGATTATTTCTCGTCCTTGGGGATTCTGAAGAACGCAGCCACGGTGGCGCAGATGAAGGCCAGTGCATAGAACACGGCGCCGGTGATCACCTGGGTGCCCACAGCCTTGGCGGCGGGGTAGATCTCCAGCTCCTCATTGGAGAAGAAGGTCCAGCCCAGGCCGGTGAAGGAGCCGTAAGCGAAGTACAGAAGGGCAATCACAAGCAGTGCGGGGGCGGCGATTCTCAGAACGGTGACGCACACGTTTACAACCTTGCTGACCACGCCGTCAAACTGCAGCTGGCTCAGGACGATGGCGCCCACCAGGCAGATGATGGCGATGATGCTGCAGGATACCACGGCGGGAGCCATGGCGGTATCCTCGGGACGGGTCATATCATAGAACAGGTCGGAGCCGCTGGCGATGGTCAGACCGGTGCCGGCGCTGACAGCCATGCCGTAGAGGACAAAGCCAACTATGGCAAATACCAGAGCTGCGACGCAGATCCAGGTGCCGATACCTTGCTTTTTCATCTTACTTTTCCTCCTTTTTGGTGTTCAGTGCGCTGACGACAGCACCGACGGTGGCAGCAGCGCAGAGGACGCCGAAGATGGCAGAGACGGTGATGAAGATGTACTCCCAGCCCACGTGAGGAATCTGCTCACCGGTAGGATCGTGGTGATCGATGGTGTAAGCTTCAACAACGATATCCTGGCCCATGTTGGGGACTTCCTCAACATACACACCGGAGCCGCTGTGGGCGATGGTGTACAGGGAGTACAGAGCGGTCTGACGGGCCTGCTCGGCGAAGGCGGGGTCTCTGCGGGCAGCGTCCAGAGTCAGGTTGGGTCTGCCGTTGGGTGCGGTGGAAGCCAGGTCGGGAGCCTCAGCGGAGCCCATAAAGTGGTCGCCGCCTCTCATGGAAGCGTACTCGTTGACAGTGGCCATGATCATGGAGCCCAGCTCATGGTAGCCCATGCCCTGGCCCATATCGGTGGAGACGATGCCGGTGAAGCCCCACTCACCGCGGATGATGTTATGCAGGTAGCCGTAGCTGTTGGTGGCGTTGGTAGCGCCGATTCTGGCGAAGGACATCATGACGCCGGTAGCGCCGCCCTCGTGGGCTCTCATGGCGCCCTCGTAGCAGCGGGTATCGGTCTCACGGACCTTCTGCTCGGTCATGTAGCAGGCGTTGCCCTGACGGTTCTTTTCCTGGTCATTGAAGCCCATGTGCTTGGGGCCGTTGATGGCACCCATCTCGCCGGAGCCTCTGTACTGGGCCTCGCCGATGATGTTGGTCAGCATGGGATCCTCGGACATGTACTCGGAGTTACGGCCGTTGTAAGGAGTTCTGTGCTGGTTCAGGCCGCCGCCCCAGACGGTGACGGCGTTGGTGGAATACTCTCTGGGGCTTGCGGTCTTCTGGAGCCAGAGGCCGCCCTCGCCCTCTATGCGGCCCCACTGATAGGCCAGCTCGGGGTTGAAGCTGATGGCCAGCATGGTGTTGGAGGCCACGTTCAGCTTCATGCTGGTGGTTCTCTCCTCATCGAGGTACAGAGTCTGGGAATAGCCAAGGACGGACTCGGACTGGGCAGAGCCCGGGTTGCCGATGCCGGGGAACTCTCTGGCTGCGTGGCCGCCGCCGCCCACGGAGGCGATGGCAACGTCCAGACGGAGGGCCTTGGCAACAGCCTGCCACTCGGCGGACTTGATGTTGTTGAAGGCCTCAGGATTGGTGGTGGCTACGTTCATGATGTAGGCCCAGACGGTGGGGAACTGCTTGCCCTCGCCCACGGTAGCAGGCAGGACACCGTTGATGTTGGCCCAGTTGGCCTCGGGAGCCTCCTTAAGAACGTACTGAGCGTTCACCAGCTCGATGAGCCACTCGTTCTCACGCTTGGCGCCGGAGATCTTGAAGGGAGCCTCGCAGGGGATGCCGCTGGCATTGACAAGGTTGGTGTAGTTCTTGGGGAAGGTGGCCTTGTAGTCGCTTCTGGAGAGGTAAGTGACGGTGCCGTCGCCCAGGAAGTAGTTGATATCGGAGTTCTGCATCTGGTTGCGGACCTCAACGCCGTTGGAGACGGAGAAGGTCTTGTCGTCGAACTTCTCCAGCTCATCCCAGACGACAACTGCGTTCTCGGCAGTGGTGCCGTCGGTGGTGAAGCCCTGAGCCTTCAGGAAGCTGTTGGCAGCCTCATGGGCGCCGGCAGCTGCAGTGAAGTAGTAGTTGCCCTCGTCCAGGACGTAGGTGCCGGCTCCGCCAAGAGCGGTGGAATCCCAGCTGGCCAGGTATCTGGCGGGGACGGAGAGCTCCAGGGAGGAGGTGGCGCCGGCCTTGACGGTGATCTTGCCGGAGGTCAGGAAGTCCACTGCGGACTTCTCCACCTTGTGCTCGATGTCGTACTTGGTGTAGGGCTTGTTCACGTAGAGCTGGACAAGGAAGGTATCGTCCTTGGTGCCCTTGTTGGTAACGTCAACGGTGGCGGTGATTCTGCCGTTCTCGGAGAGGTTGATCTTAACATCCTTCAGCTCCTGGGTGTACGGAGTGTAGCTCAGGCCGTGGCCGAAGGTGTAGACGACCTCGTTCTTGTAATCCCAGGGCTGGCCGATCTTGGTGGAGCCCACGGGATCCTTGGCGTTGAAGGAGGGGTTGGCGATGGAGTCGAAGTAACGGGACTCATAGTACTTGTAGCCGACGTAGATGCCCTCGGCCTCAACGATGTAGTTGTCGGCGTTGTAGCGGGTGGTGTCTCTCTGGAGAGGATCAGCGAAGTTGTTGATGGTATCCAGATCGGCATACTGCTGCTCGCCCATGTTGATGACAGCGGGGTTGAAGCTGTGGTCAACGGCGAAGGTGTCGGTCAGAGCGCCGGTGGCGTTGACCTTGCCGGCCAGAACGTTGGCAACGCCCTGATACTGATAGTCGTTGGGGATGCCGATGAAGCCGATGGCGTCCACCTCAAGAGCGCCGCCCTTGGCTATGGGGGCGATCTCCATGGCGTTGGCGGTGGCAATCAGGACAACGACCTTGGAGCAGTGCTCCTTGGCATACTTGATCATGGCCTGCTCGTTCTCGGAGAGGGCCAGAGGATCCGCAGCGTTGGTGGCACGATCAGGGAAGTAGTTGGCGCCCTCACCGCCGCCGCGGCCCAGAACGATGACTGCGGTGGTGGAGTTCTTGTTGATATTCCAGGCAGCGTTCTCTTTCCAGAGCTCGGGAACGGTGTAGTTATCGGAAGCGGACTTCATGGCGGCCACATCGGATCTAACGGTGCGGCCTCTGGAGTCGGTGGTCTCGCCGATCTCGGAGAAGTCGCCAGCGGTGACGGTGGCGTTGAGCTTGAAGCCGTTGGCGGTCATGGCGTCAAACAGGGTTATATGGTCAGAGTTGCCCGCAGGGCCGCCGGTGTGGCCGGAGGGCATGTTGTAGGCGTTCCAGCCGAAGAGAGCGACGTTGGCGCCGGCAGCCAGAGGCAGGGCGTTATTGTCGTTCTTCAGCAGTGCAAAGCCTTCCTCGCCCTGCTTGATGGCATGGGCCTTCAGAGCGGCGGCATAGGCTGCTGCGTTGGGGAAGGTGGTGGCGTAAGACACGCCTCTCTTGTAGGAATAGCCGTCAACTGCACCGGGGATGGTGTAGCCGTCAACGGTCTCCGTCCAGTCGTTGTATTTGGTGCGGTCGACGCCGAAAAAGCTGTCCACCATACCAACCGCAATGTTGGACGTTGCGATGGTGTAGCCAACTGCCGTCAGGGCAAGCAGAACCGCCATTACAGCAGCCAGACCACGCAGGAGTGATGTGTTCTTCAACAGTTTCATGTTTCTCCTTTTCCTCCTCATAAATGTTTTGTAACTGCGTCTTCACCGGTTACTCTCCAATTTTATCCGGCTCCAACCCAGTTATCGCGAGAGATATATTAACAAATTTTTAAATTGTTTTGTTGTGCCTTTTCATAATCCGTTGATTTTTGAGCATCATCCGTCATCGCCATTGTGCAAATTGATACCAATCCCCGGTGATTTTTGTGCAAAATATCAAAAAGAGGAATTGCTGAAGCTGCAATTCCTCGAACATTTTCAATTGTCGCTATAATTATTTAGTTTTGACCGGCATCAGAATCGAGAGCTCGAACCACCCCTCGTTCACCCGGACGGAGGCGGTGCCGCCGTACTTTTCTGCGGCGTTTTTGATGCTCTTGATGCCGTAGCCGTGGTTTTCCCGGTCCGCCTTTGTGGTGACGGGAATGCCGCCGTAGATGACGGGCTCATCCTTGAAGCGGTTCCGGACCATAATGCTGACGAAGCTGCGCTGCCGGGCAACGGAAAGGTGAATGAGCCGCTTTTCCGGCTCCTCAATCTGGCTGACGCTCTCAATGGCGTTATCCACGGCGTTTCCGAACATGCTGGTCAGGTCCATGACGCTCATGAAGTCCAGGGCGTGGCCGTCCGCCACGCAGGTGAAGACTATGTTGTGCTCCATGCAGTAAAGGCTCTTGGAGGTAAGGATGGTATCCAGCACCTCGTTGCCGGTCTTGTTCTGGGCCTCATAGGCGCTGATCTCCTGCTCCACCTGGTCCAGGTACTCCAGCTTCTTCTCGCTGCCCAGCTCGCTGCGCAGAAGGGCAATCTGATGCTTCAGGTCGTGGTACTTCTGGTTCACGATGTTGATGGAGTCCTGGCTGGCCCGGTAGTTCTGATACTGAGCCTCCAGCACGGACTGGAGTGCCCGGCGCTCCAGCTCCGAGTAGGCGTCGCACAGCTGAACATGGGTGGCAAACATCATGGAGACGCCGCCGAAGTACACCAGGGTCCTGATGGCGAAGATCTCCGCCTCCCGGGAGGCTGTGAAGGGCACGTTGTAGCTGCCGTAGCTGAGGCTTGAGAGGACGTAGATCACAAAGGCCAGGACCACCACGGTGACTGCGGCCTGGGGCGTGATCCTCATCTCCGCATTTTCACGTATGTGCCCCCGCTCAAGAATATAGGCCAGGGTAAAGACTATGGCCGCCATGGTCAGCATGAAGAAGGTCTCCGCCGCAAAGCCGGAGAGGCTCGGCACCGTGGAGGCGCCGAAGGCGTAGAGCTGCCAGGCCAGGGACACGGCAAAGGCCCCCAGGATAAAGGCTCTGGCGCAGGCATAGACCTTGTTGAGTATGGGCCCCTCCGAGAACACGAGGAACGGAAGCAGGGTCCACAGGGCAAAGACGGCGGTCATGATATTGAAATAAACGCCCGCTCTGCCGGCTACGAAGGCTATATACAGCACGGTCTGCAGGAGCAGCAGCAGGCCGCTGAGAAACCACAGAAGTGCGTCCTTCACCCTCTGGGGATACAGGGAGATGAAGAACATGCAGCTCAGCCAGTGGAAGACCGAGGTCCACACGCCGGGAATATCGTGCTCAAAATGCATTTATGTCCTCCGTGCCAGGTAGGCATTCATAGCGTCCATAATGAGCTTCTTCTTGCTGCGGGAAAGCTGGACCGGGGTGCCCTTGACGATAACGTCATCCCCCTCCACCGCATCCACGTGCTCCAGATTGACAAGGAAGCACTTGTTGCAGCGGAAAAAGCTCTCCTCATCCAGGCTCTCCTCCACGGCGGTCATGGAGCCCACGGCGCCGAAATCGCCCTCCAGGGTGTGGTAGATGAGGTTGTGGCCGTTGACCTCCACGTAGAGTATGCGCCCCTCCTCGATTTTCTTGGTGCCCTGCTGGTTGGAGATGAAGATGTACTTCTTCTCCTGCCTCTTTATCCGGGAGAAGGCCCGGTCCAGGGTCTTGGAGAGGGCGTAGTAGTTCACGGGCTTGAGAATATAGTCCAGGGCGTTCACCTCATAGCCGGAGATGGCGTACTGGGGCGAGTTGGTGACGAAGATTATGATTACCTCCTCATCCCGGCGCCTTATCTCCCGGGCCGCAGTGAGTCCGTCCATAAAGCGCATCTGGATATCAAGCAGGATGATGTCGTACTTCGCCTTGTAGCCTATGGCGATCTCGTCACCGTCCGTGAAGACGGAGACCTCCAGCTTCTCCCCCTTTTCGGCGGAATAGCGCTCAAGATACTGGCTTATTTCAGTCCGGAAGGCGGAGTCATCCTCAACGAGGGCAATTTTGATCACAGGCCATCACCTCCGCAAAATTACAGATACCATTATAAACATATCAGGCGGAGAAGTCAACCGCCCGGGGAGAAAAAAGCCCGCCCGAAGGTGCGGAATCGGGCAGGCTCCGGCGTCACCAGACGAAGGGAATGAGCCGGTATTTCACCTTTTTCATATACTCCTCATAGCCGGGAAGGCCCTCCCTCAGGACCTGCTCCTCATTGAGTATGCGCCTGGCGATAATGGGGAAATAGGCCAGCATTATGACGAGGGAAACAACCGACCCCAGCACCAGGGGCATGGACAGGAAGAGCACCACCGTGGCCATGTACATGGGGTGCCGCACAAGGCCGTAGAGCCCCGTATCTATGACCTTCTGATTCTCCTGGACCTCCACGGTCCGGGAAAGATAGGTGTTCTCCCGCAGGACCTCCGCAAAAAGGCCGTAGGCAGCCAGGAACAGGACCGCTCCCGCAATGCTCACCGGCCAGGGCAGCATGAGAAAGCCGAAGCGGAAGCTCAGGGCGGCGGCGACGAAGGCGGCAATGAACATGATTCCGCTGGCTGCGATGACCTGCCGCTGCTCCCGCTCCCCCTCGTTTACGCTGAGGCGCTTTCGCAGAAGCTCCGGGTTTTTGGCCATCATCACGAGCCCGGCCATGAACATGGGGATAAACAGCACTCCCATAAGGAGCCAGGCCTGGGGGTAGTTCAGGGTCCAGGCGGGCAGAAACAGCAGAAGCCCCACCAGCAGGACCCCGGCGAAGAAGCGGGTCACGGCCCGGATAAGCAGCTCTTTACTCATGGCGTTACCTCCGGAAAGCGCCTGCAGAGAGGATACCTGCAGGCGCTTTTTTTATTTTACGCTGATTATAAACTTAAGCTCATAGTCGCTCTTTGCGCCGTAGGTGAACTCCGGCATGATGGCCGGGCCGCAGGCGCCGGTGCCGATGCCCTGCTGGAAGGCCTGGACGGTCACGTAGGTGCCGGTGCGCTTTTCGTCCTCCCGGTGCTTCATGGAGAAGAGGGCCCGGTCCGTATAGGGCTTCACCCCCAGCTCGAAGGGCTTATCCGCCGCCGTGAAGGTGACGGTCGCTGTGCCGTCGGAGAAGGAGGCCCAGGTGCAGTCCATGCGGTTGCCGCTCTCCTGGGGCTTTATGTTGGGCTCCGTCATATCAGCCACAGTGCAGCTGACGTCGTCAATGGGGAACTGGTCCCGCATGTCGCAGTAGGTCTCGCCGGTGCGGCCGTGGTAGGCCACGCTGTCGAAGCTCTCGTCCAGCCGGAAGCTCTTGCCGAACCGGGGCACGATGCCCCCGCCGGCGACGCAGTGAAGGGTGCTTGTCACCAGCACTCCCCCGTCGGTGCCCTCATAGGTATCCGTCACCAGGAACTTTGCCTTCTTGTTGGAGACCCTGGTCACCACCTTATAGCCGTTTGCGGTCCTTTCGCAGGACATGAGCTCCTCGGTCTGGGCGGCGTAGGGCTTCATGGTGTTGGAGAAGAACATATCCGTGTCGTTATCCGTGGCCGCACGGTACAGGAGAGTGCCCTCCGGGGCGGTTTCCAGGGTCTTGCCGCCGGGCAGTGACATTTTCAGCCTGCCGTTTTCAACGGTTACGCCCTGGGGCAGGGCCTTCGGGGCCGGGGCGGCGGGCACGGACCGGGCGATGACGACCTCCTCCTGAGAGACCGTTCTGCCGGTGACGGTGTCAACGGCCGTGACGGTGACGGAGAGATTGCCGTCCACGGTCTTGCCGGCCGGTACGGCAAAGGTCTTTCTGGTAAGAGGCTCCACATCGGGCCGGACAACGGCCACGGTGCCGTCGTTCCAGCGGAAGGTGAGCTCATACCTGGCGCCGTTTGAGAAGGCGGTGGTATTGAATATCTCAAACTTATCCCCGGAGATGTGGCTTACCCGGATGGGCCGGTAGATGAAGCGGATTATCTTCGCTCCCACGGAGGGGCGGCGGTCCGGATAGAACATGCCGTCCACGCAGAAGTTCTTGTCGTGCTCCCACTCCCCGTGGTCGCCGCCGTAGGTGAAGGACCCGTCCTCATGGAGAACGGCGTGGTCCACCATCTCCCAGACGCAGCCGCCCATCAGGTTGTCGTATTTGTAAATCTCCCGCCAGTAGGCCTCCGTGTTGCCGGGGCCCACGCCCATGGCATGGGCGTACTCGCACATGAAGTAGGGCCGGTCGTTCATCTCCTTCTGCTTGCAGCGGTGCTCGCCGATTTCACGGAGCTTGGCTGCGGGAGGATACATATCGCTGCCCACGTCGTAGGCCACCCGCTTGCAGTGGACGGCGCTCTCATAGTGCACGGGCAGATCGGACCGGGCGTGGAGGTACTCCGCCATGGCGTCCGTATTGTTGTAGCCGCCGGCCTCGTTGCCCAGGGACCACATGATAATGGAGGTGTTGGCGTAGAGCTTGTCCCGCTCATAGAGCCGCCGGATCCGGTCCATGTACCGGGGCAGCCACTTGGGGTCATGGGAGAGGGTGTTGTAGGTGGGGGGCGTCAGCTGGTGGGCGAAGGTGCCGTGGGTCTCCAGGTCGTTTTCGTCCACTATGTAAACGCCCAGCTCATCCGCCAGCTCGATGAGCAGGGGGTCCGGCGGATAGTGGGAGGTGCGGACCGTGTCGATGTTGAACTCCTTGCAGAGCTTCAGGTCCCGCTCTATCTCGTCCGGGGTCATGGTGTAGCCGTTGGTGGGGCTGGTGTCGTGGTGGTTCACGCCCTTGAACTTGATTTTCCTGCCGTTCAGAAGGAAAACGTCGCCCCTTATCTCCACGGTCTTAAAGCCGATGCGCTCCTTTACGCAGGAGGCGGGGGTCTGGAAGTACACGTCGTACAGCACCGGGTCCTCGGCGCTCCACTCCTTCACCTCCAGGTCCCGGAAGGTGCACTCCGCCTTTTTGTCCCGGGTGTCCACGGTCATGGTCCTATCCCCGAAGGTGAACTTCACCTGCGTATCGGAGAAGGTCCGGGCGGTGAGGGTCAGGGAGTACTTATCCCCGGTCTTTTTGGTGACGGCGTTGATGTCCCAGAGGTCGTCCCGGTCGCTTATCCGCAGGAGCACGTCCCGGAAGATGCCGTTATTGCGGAACATATCCTGGTCCTCCAGATAGGTGCCCGTGCACCACCGGCGCACCACGGCCACAAGCTCGTTGCGGCCCTTATGGAGAGAGCCGGTCAGGTCGAATTCCGCCGTGTTGTGGGCCCCCTCGGAGTAGCCGATGTGCTTCCCGTTCAGGTACAGGTCCAGGCAGCTGGCCACCCCCAGGAAGGAGATTATATAGTTTTTGCTCTCGTCCCCGATGTCCAGGAAGCGGCGGTACACCCCGGCGAAGTTATACTCATCCTCCGGGGTCTTCCAGCGGAAGCTGATGCCCTGGTCGCTGCCCAGCCAGCTGAAGACCTTGCCCACCTTCTCGGTGGTGGGTATGACCGGGGGCCTGAAGGGGAACTGGTAGCGGATGTTCACGTAGAAGGGCCTGTCATAGCCCTGAAACTGCCAGCAGGCGGGCACGTCGATTTTTGAAAACTTCGTCTTCTCCGTATCCAGCCTGTCCCCAAGCTCGGCGGGCCGGGGGAAGAACTTAAAGTCCCACTGGCCGTTCAGGCACAGGACCTTTTCGGACTTATAGCGTTTTTCCTTGGGGGAAACGGCGTCTGCCCCCTCCCTGGTGGGATAGGGGATAAAGTAGCTGCGGCCGGGCAGCTTGTTCTGCTCATGGACTGCGAATTCGTAGTAATTCGTTGTGTTCAGCTTATACTCCATATTCTCCTCCTGTTTTGCGGGGCCCGCTGCCCCCATCGCTGCAGGTTAAATTATACAACATTTTCCGGAAAAAGCGAGACTTTTTTTCGCAATCGGCAAAAATAATCCCGCAGCTGGCAAAAGCCCGCTGCGGAAGCGGCATGGGAGGAAAAAAGCGGCCCGCCGGAATCCCGGCGGGCCGAAGTGGTTTGTTATTCGCCCTTGTAATTCACATCGTAGCGGCTGGGGTAATACTCTTTGCGGTGATACGTGGTATCCTCATTCTTATAGGCCTCAATATAAGCAAGCCGCATACTCTCGTATTTCTTTCCGAACTCTTCATCAGTGAGCTTCTCCCTGCTACCCACAGTTATAATTGAGCCGGCGCCCGGATTAATAAGCTCATTGTCTTTATCTGCCAGAATCTGAAAGACATACGTGGTCCCGGGATTTGGGAGAAACAGACCCGCACTTTCAGCGGCTGCGTCAGTTTGCTTCGTGGGGCCGCCACGATACCAGAACTGTATGGCCTTATCCTTCACCAGCTGGCCCTTGATATTCTCTTCGACCCGGACCGAGATCAGGGTCCTTACGTTGTCCAGCTCTCCATCCTCCTCATATGTGTATTTTACTTTGTCCAGGCTAACCACTGTGCCGATGAACACATAATCCGCAAAGCCTACGGTCAGGCGCTTGTCAGACGTATCAAACGCAGTCTGCCCTATGCTCTCGACAAGCTGAAAATCTGCAATCTTAGTATTCTTCGGAAACTCCATAAGCTCTTCCCTGACAGCAGGGGCATTTGATTTCTCCGTGTCCTCAGATTGCCGGATTTCCGAATTGTTTGCCTCTTCCGTTTTTTCGCTTTCCTGACTGTCAGAAGAAGCGGGAGCTTCCTGTGCCGAGCAGGCCGCCAATAGCAGCACCAAAAGAAGAAGGCCAATAATAAGCTTTTTCATTTTCATCACCCTAACCTTTCATAAGATGCAAGTAAGGCGTAAACATCAATATCCTTTGTAACATAAGAGTAGCATATCCGGCATGCAGTGTCAACAGGCCGCTTGATTTTTGTAGGAATGACGGGTCCGGTTTTGCAGGCAGTCGGGTGTAGGATAAGATAGTTATAAGTTCTCCGAAAAGCAAAAAGCAGTCTGCCCCGGATTTATGGGGCAGACTGCGGTTTTTTTCTCGTTATGGTTTATTCCGTGAGTGCTGGATCGTTACAGCATATTGCCGGTCAGTTCCCGCCCT
>JAFPTE010000106.1 GCA_017400415.1 Oscillospiraceae bacterium | reverse complement strand
GCAGTCCGGACAGGGAATGTCCACATCGGGCAGAAACTGTACGTCCAGGCTTATCTGTCCTGTTCCGTCACAGGTGGGACAGCGCAGTGAGCCGGTGTTGTAGGAAAAATCCCCGGCCCTTCTGCCAAGGCGCTTTGCCTCCGGCAGGGCGGCATACACCTTTCTCAGCTCGTCGTGGACGTTGGCATAGGTGGCCACGGTGGAGCGCACGTTTATGCCGATGGGCGTGGCGTCAATGAGCTTCACCCGGTTTATGCCCGGGGCGCTGACAGACCTCACATGCTCCGGGAGACGGCGGCCCGAAAAGGCCGCTTCAAGGGCCGGCACCAGGCTCTACAGAACCATGGTGGTCTTGCCGGAGCCGGAGACGCCGGTCACGACGGAAAGCCGCCCCTTGGGGAACCGGACAGACAGGGGCTTTACCGTGTGTATGGGCCCGGTCTCCATGGTTATCTCACCCAGGGCGAAGGGGTCAGCCGAGGGCTTCTGAACGCAGCTTCCGGTATCGGCCAGAAAGTGGCCAATCAGAGAGGACTTGTTTTCCATTATCTCCGGCACCGTGCCCTGGGCGATGATATTTCCGCCCTCCGCCCCGGCGCCGGGGCCCAGCTCCACAAGCCATCCGCTGTGCCGCAGGACCTGGGTATCGTGGTCCACAAGCACCACGCTGTTTCCGTCCGCCACCAGGTCGTCCATGACCCCGGCCAGGCCCTCGATATTGGAGGGGTGCAGGCCGATGGAGGGCTCGTCCAGCACGTACAGAACGCCGGTGGTGCGGTTCCGCATCGCCCGGGCAAGCTGGGTCCTCTGCCGCTCTCCGGTGGAGAGCGTGGAGGCGGCCCTGTCCAGGGAAAGATAGCCCAGGCCCAGGTCCACAAGGCGCTTTGCCGTATCAAAAAACGCCTCGCAGATGCTCTCCGCCATAGGCCGCAGCTCCTCCGGCAGGGACGCCGGAACGCCCCTCACCCACTCGATAAGCTCACTGAGGGGCAGGGTGCACACGTCTGCCAGGGTCACGCCCCGCAGCCGCAGGCTCCGGGCCCGGTCCGAGAGGCGGGTGCCGCCGCACCTGGGGCAGAGGGTCTGCTTCAAAAACTTCTCCACCCGCTTCATGCCCTTCTCGTCCTTGACCTTGCCCAGGGCGTTTTCCACGGTGTACCTGGCGCTGTAATAGGTGAAGTCCATCTCCGCCACGGTGTTGGTCTTCTCGTTGGTGTACAGGAAGTGCCGCTTCTCCGCCGGGCCGTGGAGAACTATCTCCTTTTCCCGGTCGGTCAGGTCCCGGAAGGGCACGTCCGTCCGGACCCCCATCTGCCGGACTATATCCTTCATCAGGGACCACATAAGGCTCTGCCAGGGCGCCACAGCCCCCTGGTCGATGGTGAGGCTCTCATCCGGCACCAGGGCGGCCTCGTCCACGGTGCGGACAACGCCGGTGCCCTCGCAGTCCGGGCAGGCGCCGGAGGAGTTGAAGGCCAGCTCCTCGGCCCCGATGGGCTCAACTATCTCCCCGCAGACCGGGCAGCGCCGCTCCCGCTCCGCCGCCACGTCCATGGAGGGGGGCAGAACATGGCCCCTGGGGCAGGTGTACTCCGACAGTCGGGAGAACATGAGCCGCAGGCTGTTCAGAAGCTCCGTGGAGGTGCCGAAGGTGCTCCGTATGCCAGGAACTCCCGGCCGCTGGTGCAGGGCCAGG
>JAFPTE010000105.1 GCA_017400415.1 Oscillospiraceae bacterium | reverse complement strand
GGGCCGGGACGCCGATCTCGTGGATGATCTCTGTGACCAGCGCCTCCAGGCTGGGCTCCTGGGGCGTCTCCTGGACCGGGAAGGGTGGGAACTGCACCGGCTTGGACTGGGCCGCCTGCCGGATGCGGCTGAGCAGCAGCTCCGGAGCGCAGGGCTTCGGCAGGAAGAAGGCCGCGCCCAGCTCCGACGCCTCCGTGAGCACCTGCTGGGTATAGAAGCCCGAAACCACCACCGCCCGCGTGCGGCTGGCCGCCGCCTGCATCCGCTGCAGCACCGCGAGCCCGTCCATCTTCGGCAATATCACGTCCGTCACCAGCACGTCCGGGTCCAGTTCCCGCACCAGCTGGAGCGCCTGCTCGCCGTTTTCCGCCGCGCCCAGGATCTCCAGATCCGGCTCCGCGTCGATCAGATCCGAGAGCAGCATCCGAAAATCTTCATTTGTGTCCGCCAGAAGCACCTTGATTTTGGTTGTCATAATTTTTCCTCCGCAGAAAGTATCATTTGCGGCGTGTCCCTTATGTCTGTTTTCGCAGATTCACCGCTGTTCCAGTGATAATTTAGCATACAGACCGTGGCAAATCAACGCGAAAAGCCTCGAAACGGTCTGGTTTTTTGTTTACATAATTCGACGCGGAACCGCACGGTTCCGGGTGTTTTCCGGAAAAAGTGCAAAAATCGGGTGGAACTGACAGGAATCTTCAAAATATTATGTTAACTTCTTTTCGACAAAATTCGACAAAGAGGAGAAAAGCAGCGCCGGAGGAGGAAACTCCTCCGGCGAAACGCGTCGAATGGAGAAATCAGCAGTACACTTCCCCGCTGAGAAACTGGCGGCCCTTGCGGGACTGACCGCCCAGCTCCGTGACCCGGGCCTTGCCGTAGCCCCGGAGGCTGATGACGTCGCCCACGGCGACAGGTGCGTCCGGGCGCAGGCACTCGGCATAGTTCAGGCTGGCGTCTCCGGCGCGGATGTGCTCCGACGCCGCCGTGCGGGAAAGGCGAAAGAGTCCCGCGAGCACCGCGTCCAGCCGGGCGGACTGCACCGTGAAGCGCACCGGGCGCACCTTCCGCTCCGGCACGGGCACCTCATGGAGGGGCACCGAGGCGGTTTTCACGCCGCAGCGTCCCACCCGCTCCAGGGTCAGGAGCTGCGGCTCCACCGTGTGCAGGCAGAGGACGTGGGCAACGCTGTCCTGAATGAGGATATCGCCCAGCCATTGGCGCCGGACGCCCAGGTTCAGCAGCGCACCCAGATAGTCCCGGTGGCCCGGCGCGCCGAAATGGGCCGTGATCCGGACGCAGCGGAGGGTCTCCGAGACGTCCAGCTCGCCTTCCTCCATCCAGTCCGGGAGGAAGAAGGCCGCGGCGCGCTCCGCATCCGGCACGCCGCCGTGAAAGACCACGGTACAGTCAGACGCCGGGCGCCAGCTGCGCAGGGCGTACTGCTCCGCCGGGGTGAGAAAGACGCTGTGGGTGACGCCGCCGGATTTCTCGCAGCGCCGCGCCAGATCCTCCGCCCGGCGGATGAGTTCTTCGTTCATGGCCTGCTCCGATCAGTAGTGATACACGCCGCCGCCGATGAACTCCCGCAGGAGGCTGTCCGCAGGACAGAGGCTGCTGTCCATGGGCTCAAACTGCTCCAGAATGGGCACCAGGCGGCTTATCTCCTCATAGCCCGCCATATCGGGCTCAATGGACCGGAGCAGGGGCAGGGCGTGGTCCCGCAGCAGGTTCAGCTCATAGCCCACGGAGGAATTCACCCTCATGCGGGCCTTGTGAATGAAGGGGTCGATATTGCTCCGCTCCCCCCGCACCACGTTGCCCCAAAGGGCCATGGTGTAGCCGGCGTCGGCGCCCCGGAAGTTGTTGTCCCGGACCACCCGGCGCACAAGTCTGGTCCACTCGGGCTTGAAGGTGCCGCCCCTGCCCAGGTAGGATGTATCGGCGGAGATATAAAGACCGAAGGCCCCGGGGTTCTTATCGGTGATGACGTCGTTCAGGGCGTGGATCCCCTCAAAGATGGCAACCTCGTTATCCTTAAGCTGCATGCGGGTAAACTGGCTGGCGGACCGCTTCTGCCGGGAGAACATGTAGTAGGGTATCCGTATCTCCTTCCCGGCGGAGAGGGCGGCGAAATGCTCGTTCAGAAGGTCCATATCCAGAAGCAGGGGGCTTTCAAAGTCTATCTCCCCCTCCGGGGTACGGGGTGCGGTCCTGGGGTTAAGGGTGGAGAAATAGTTATCCATGGAGACGGTGTGGCTGTTGACGCCGTGGCGCTCCAGCTCCTCCTCAATGCGCTTGGCGGTGGTGGTCTTGCCGGCGCCGCTGGGGCCGGAGAGCAGCACCACCGGGCACACGCTCATATTCTCCAGAATGGCCAGGGCGGCCCTTTCGATGCCCCGGCGGTACTCCGCCTCGCACTTCTGGACGAAGGCTGCCGCATCGGCCTTTACTGCCTTGTTGCAGGTGGCTATCCTAACGCTCATAGGTCTCGTAGAACTCCTTTATCTTTTCCTTGTCGGCGAGGGTCTTTTCAATGCCCTCGATGTATTCCTTGGGATACTTATAGTCGAAAATTCGCTCGATTCTGCCGGTTTCGGCGTTCACAAGCTTTGTGGAGGCCCCGCCTCCGGCGGCCAGGATGGTGCACAGCTCCTCCATAATGAGGATGTTGTACAGGCTCTCCTTCCCGGGCTTTGCCCAGCCCACATTCTCAAAGCCCCCGGACATGAACTTCTGCCGGTAGAGGTAATAGGGCCGGTAGCCCGCCGCCGTCAGCACCTGCCTTGCCAGGGTGAGCATGGCGTCCACCTCCCGGGTACCGGGCCGGGGCACGTTGTCCAGGGTGATGCGGGTGCCCTTTTTAAGGGCCAGGGTGTGAACGGTTATGTTGGCGGGGCCCAGGGCCACTATCTCCCGGAGGGTCTCACCAAAGCTCTCCGGCGTGTCCGCCGGAAGGCCCGCAATCAGGTCCGTATTGATATCGCCGCCGAAAACAGCCTCCGTCATGGCGTAGGCCCGGCGGAAATCCCCGGCGGTGTGGCTCCGGCCTATGGCCTCCAGTACCTCCGGCGAGAGGCTCTGGGGATTCACGCTGACTCTGGTGACGCCGCCGGCCCGGAGGGCCCGGAGCTTTGCCTCCGTTATGGTGTCCGGCCGCCCGGCCTCCACGCAGAATTCGGAAACGGCCCGGAAGCTGAAGGCCGCCCGGAGCCTTTCTATGAGCTCAGTGAGCTGCTCTGCGGAGAGGGTTGTGGGGGTTCCGCCGCCGATGTACACGGCCACAGGCCGGAGCCCCAGCTCCCGGATAATCTCCCCTACCCGGTCTATCTCCCGGTACAGGGCATCGAGAAAGGGCTCGATGAGCTTCCGGCTCTTCTCCACCCCCAGGCTCACGAAGCTGCAGTAGGCGCAGCGGGTGGGACAGAAGGGTATGCCCACATAGACGCCGATATCCCGGCGACCGAGAGCCGCCCTCACCTCCAGGGAGGCCCGGGAGGTGTGGGAGAGCATCTCTATCCTCTCCCGGTCGGCGTAATAGACCCGCTCCATATGGCCCATGGCCGCCCGGGGGCTCATCCCCTTCTCCAGAAGAGAGGTGAAGATAACACCGGGCCGGATACCCGTCAGGGCGCCCCAGGCGGGCTTCCGGTCCAGAAGGGGCCGAGCGGCCCGGTAAAAGGCCAGCTTGATTATCATGGAGGTGAGGCTGCCCCGCCGCAGGTCGTCCGTGAGCTTATGGCAGCTCACCCGGGCGCTGCCCCGGCCGGTTCTCTCCCCTCTTGCAATGAGGGCGGTGCAGGTCAGGTACTTTTCCCCCTGGGAAAGGGTTATTTTTGCGCTGTTTCCCTCCCCGGTGCCGGAATACTCCGGCTTTTCCTCCGGGAAAAGGCTCATTAGAATCTGTTCCGCAGCGTAGCGGAGGTCGTCAGACGGCAGAAAAAGTCTCATAGGCCCTTGGCGTACCTCAGGTAGGGGTTATAGGCCCGCTCCCGTTGGAGGGTGGAGGGCCCCATGTGGCCCGGGTAGACCTCCAGGTCCCCGGGGATATCCGCCAGGCGCCGGAGGCTCATCATAATCTGGTCCTCATCCCCGCCGGGCAGGTCCGTTCTGCCGCAGGAGCCCCGGAACAGGGTGTCCCCGCAGAACAGGGCGTCCTCGCACCGGAAGGCCACGGAGCCGGGCGAATGGCCCGGAGTCTCCAGCACCCGGAAGCGCAGGGAGCCCACGGTAATAACGTCCCCGTCGGAGATATAGCGCACAGGCACCAGAGGGTGGTACTTGTACTCCTCGACCCCCTCTGTGGTGTCCTTTTTGTTTACATAAACCGTGGCGCCGGTCTCCATAGCCACCGTGTCGGCGGCGCCGATGTGGTCAAAGTGGCCGTGGGTCAGCAGAATGGCCTTCACGGTGAACTTGTGGTCCTCCACGTAGTCCAGGATGGTATTGGACTCGTCGCCGGGGTCGATGACGGCGCAGACCAGATTCTCCTCGTCCGTGACCACGTAGCAGTTGGCCTCCAGCTGGCCTACGGGCAGGGTTTTGATAAGCATAGGTTACCCCTTCCTTCGGGTAAGATGTAAGACGATATAGGTGATGCCCACAGCC
This sequence comes from Oscillospiraceae bacterium, assembly GCA_017400415.1. Classification (GTDB taxonomy): domain Bacteria; phylum Bacillota; class Clostridia; order Oscillospirales; family Oscillospiraceae; genus RUG626. The sequence goes on along the minus strand of JAFPTE010000105.1, from coordinate 5,166 downwards.
GCCAGGCCCGGGACAACGGTGCACAGATACATGAGGATAAAGGCGATGACACCCAGGGCGTCCCAGCCTGTGGCGGTAAAGAGGCAGGCGGCCAGGACCGCCGCAGCAATGCCCCAGAGAATGAAGGGCAGGGCCCGCAGGAGCTTCCGCTCCGTCAGACCCCAGAGAAAATATGCATAGACAGCCGAGACCGGGGCGTAAAGGGCCCCCAGCCACCGGTTTACGTTGATTGCGGCAAAGGCCAGCAGGACCCCCGCCGCCAGATAAAGGACCGTCATCAGGGCGATGACTATCCCCTTACGGGCGCTGCTCATGCTTTTTTCTCCGTATCGAAGATTATGGTCACCGGGCCGTCATTTATGCTCTCCACCTGCATGTCGGCGCCGAAAATACCCTTTTCCACCTTGAAGCCCTTCTCCCGCAGGAGGGCCATATAGAGCTCATAGAGGGGCTCCGCCTTCTCGGGTCTGGCGGCTTCCGTAAACCCCGGGCGGCGGGTGGAGGTATCCGCATAGAGGGTGAACTGGCTCACCGCCAGTATCTGGCCCCCCGCCTGGGAGAGATTCAGGTTCATCTTCCCGTTTTCATCCTCGAAGACCCGCAGGTTGGCGGTCTTATCCGCCAGCTTCCGGGCGTCCGCCTCCGTATCGTCAGCTCCCACGCCCAGAAGCACCAGGTAGCCGGTGCCGATGCTCCCGGTGACTGCTCCGTCCACGGTGACGCAGGCGCTTTTAACTCTCGTTACAACGGCTCTCATGTGCCCTGCCTCCTGACCTCCCGGACCCCACGGATGGCCATGAGCTTTGCCATAGCCACGCTGAGCTCCGCCTTATCCTTCACCTCAATTGTCAGATAGATCTCCGCCCGGCCCCCGCCGATATCCCGGGCAGTCAGGCCGGAGACCCGGACCTTAAGGGTGGTCAGCAGTGTGGCGATATCCATAACCAGGCCGTCCCGGTCGTTGGCGGCGATGGCGATGCCGGTGCCGTAGCGCTCATCGGTCTGGGCGGCCCAGGCCACCCGGATCCAGCGGTTTTTATCGGATTCCTTCTCCACGCTGGTGTGGTAATTCTTGCAGTCCGTTCTGTGGATGGAGACGCCGAAGCCCTTGGTGATGAAGCCCACCACCTCGTCCCCGGGGACGGGCATGCAGCAGTGGGAGAACTTCACCAGAACGTTGTCCACGCCCTCCACGATAATGCCGTGGACGGGCTTCTGGCCGGAGGCCGCCGGGTTCCACTCCGGCTTGTCACCCTCCGCATTTTTCTCCAGGGCCCGGGAGTCGTCCCGGAGGCGGTTTACAAGCTTCTGGGCGGAGATGCCCCCGTAGCCGATGGAGGCGTAAAGGTCCTCAATGGAGGAGTAGCTGAATTTTTTCAGGATGGGAGTGATAATCTCCTCGTTGGCCGCCACGGAGAGGGGCACCCCCAGGCGCCGCATCTCCGCCTCGAAGGCGGCCTTGCCGGTGAGGATATTCTCGTCCCGGCGCTCCTTTTTGAACCACTGCCGTATCTTGTTCCGGGCCTCGCTGCTCTTCACCATCTTGAGCCAGTCTCTGCTGGGGCCCTTGGCGGAGGCGGAGGTTATTATCTCCACTATGTCGCCGGACTGGAGCTCGTGGGAGAAGGGCACGATGCGGCCGTTCACCTTGGCAATGGTCATCTGGTTGCCAACGGCGGAGTGGATGGAGTAGGCAAAGTCAATGGGCGTTGCGCCGGCGGGCAGGTTCTTCACGTCCCCGTTGGGGGTGAAGACGTAGACCTCGTCGGAGAACATATCCACCTTCAGGCTGGAGAAAAAGTCCGAGGCGTCGGACTCCTGCTGGCTCTCCAGCAGGTTCCTTATCCAGGCGAACTTCTCCTCGTCGCTTTTGCCGCTGATGCCCTCCTTATACTTCCAGTGGGCGGCGATGCCGTACTCGGCGGTCTGGTGCATCTCCCAGGTGCGTATCTGCACCTCGAAGGGTATGCCCTCGGAGCCGATGACCGTGGTGTGCAGGGACTGGTACATATTGGGCTTGGGGGTGCCGATATAGTCCTTGAACCGGCCGGGAATGGGCTTATACAGCTCATGGATGCAGCCCAGCACGTTGTAGCAGTCCGCAATGTCGTCAACTATCACCCGGAAGGCGTACACGTCCATGACCTCGGAAAGCTCCTTGTTCTGGCCGTACATTTTCCGGTAGATGCTGTAAATATCCTTGATTCGCTTCTGGACGGTGCAGCGGATGTGGGCCTCCGCCATTCTCTCCTTGATGGCGGCCTCGGTCCGCTCCATGAAGCCCTCATACTTGCCGCCCCGCTCCCGCAGCTCCGTCTCTATCTCGGCGTAGCCCACCGGGTCCAGGTAGATGAGGGACAGGTCCTCCAGCTCCAGCTTTATCTTCTGCATGCCCAGGCGGTGAGCGATGGGGGCGTAGATCTCCATGGTCTCCAGGCTCTTTTCCCGCTGCTTGGCGGCGGACTGGTAGTTCATGGTGCGCATATTGTGGAGCCGGTCGGCGATTTTTATGAGGATGACCCGGATATCCTTGGCCATGGCCAGGAACATCTTCCGCAGATTCTCCATCTGCTCCTCTTCCTTGGAGGTGTAGGTCACACGGGTGAGCTTTGATACGCCCTCCACGATATCCGCCACGCTGTCCCCGAAGGCCCGGGCTATCTCCTCATGGGTGCGGGGAGTATCCTCGATAACGTCGTGGAGTATGGCGGCCACGATGGAGTCCTCATCCAGGCCCATCTCCGCCACGATGGCCGCCACGTGGAGGGGGTGGGTTATATAAAGGCTGCCGTCCTTCCGCAGCTGGTTGCCGTGGGCCTCCAGTGCGTACTCGTAGGCCTTCTCTATCCTTGTCAGGTCCTTGATGGAGGTGTGGGCTGCAATGGAGTCCAGCATCTCCCGGTGTGCCAGGTTGGCACCCTCCATGCCCAGGACAGGCTCTTCGCTTCTTTTCTCGTCCATTTATTGCATCTTCCCTCTCGGAACGAAGTCGCAGAGATTGAGCTGAACGGTGCTGCGGCCCCGGAACTCGTTTATCTGGGGGGCAAAGGCCACGTCAGCCTCCACGCCCTTATGTGCGCCAAGCTGGGAAAGGCTCCTGCCGAAGAACACCGCCTCAAAAACGGTGCCGGCCTTGCTGAGCCAGAGCTTGGAGTGTCTGCCGTCGGAAAGGCCCATGGCGTCCTCCACCCGGACCCCGCACATGCACAGGACCGGGGACGGGTTTCCGCTGCCGTAGGGTTCCAGGCTCTCCAGAGCCCGGATATTGGCGGCGGTCAGCAGCCGGGGCTTGATGACCTCAAAATCCACCTCCAGGACGCTCTCCGGAAGGGAGGCCGCCCGGGCGGCGTAATGCTCCCCCAGGGCCTTCCGGAAGGCGGGGATATTCTCCTCATTCAGCGTTATGCCCGCCGCCAGCTCGTGGCCCCCGAAGCCGATGAGGTACTCCCGCAGGTCCGACAGTGCCTCGAAAAGGTTGTATCCTCCGGCGGAGCGGCAGGAGCCCCTGCCTACCCCGTCCTTGACGCATATCATGATGCTGGGCAGGGAAAACCGGTCTGCCATGCGGGAGGCCACTATCCCCGCCACTCCCTGGTGCCAGTCCCGGCCCGCCAGCACTATGGGCCGGCCCTCCGGCGGCTGGGCGGAGAGCATTTTCAGGGCCTGGGCCTCCATGTTCCCCTCGATCCTGCGGCGCTCCTTGTTAAGCTCGCAGAGCTGATTTGCAAGGCTCATGGCCTCCGCCGGGTCCTCCGTCATGAGCAGGCGGACGGCCGTATCCGTGCCGCCCAGCCTTCCGGCGGCGTTTATTCTGGGGGCCAGCACATAGCCCACGTCTATGGCGGTGAGCCGGGCCGGGTCCGCTCCCGCAGCCTGACACAGGGCCGCCAGGCCCACCCGCCGTCCTTCACGTATGAGCTCGATGCCCCGGCGGATGAGAATGCGGTTTTCCCCGGTGACGGGCATTACGTCCGCAACGGTGCCCACCGCCGCCAGGTCCCCGTAGGTCTCCAGGAGCTCATGGGTGTGCTCCTCACCCTCCACGGCGCAGACCAGCTTGAAGGCCACGCCCACCCCCGCCAGCATCTTGGCCGGGGACTGACACTCCGGCCGCTTGGGGTCCACCACGGGCCCCTCCGGCTCCTCGCCGGAGACCTCATGGTGGTCCGTTATGACCATATCCATGCCCAGGGAGGCCGCATAGCGCTTGTTTTCGGCGGCTGTTATGCCGCAGTCCACCGTTATGACCAGGGAGACGCCCATTTTGCTGATGGCCAGCAGGGCGTTATTGTTGACGCCGTAGCCCTCCTCCAGCCGCTCCGGTATGTATACCTCACATGAAACGCCCTTGGAGCGCAGATAGTGGGCCAGGAGGCAGGAGGCGGTGATGCCGTCCACGTCATAGTCACCGTAGACAGCCACATGCTCGCCGTCGGAGATGGCCCTTCTGACCCGCTCCGCCGCCTGAGCCATATCCGCCATGAGGAAGGGTGAGGTGATATCCTCCTCTGAGGGACTCATGAGCTCTTTTATCTTATCCGAATCCGATACGCCTCTGGACGCCAGAAGCACGCTGACAAGGGGGTTTATGCCCCTTGAGAGCAGCTCCGCCGCCAGATTGCGGTCATAACCTGCCACGCTCCAGTTTCCGCCGCTCAAGCTTCCTCACCTCACTTTCAAAATTTGATATTATATTATATCAGTATTTTACCTTCTGCGCAAGAGGAAAGGTCACTCCATATCCGGGGCCTGGCCGTCGTGGGCCTGCCACAGGCAGGGGCCCAGATCCAGACACGTAAACTCCGCCGTGAAGAAGGAGTCCTCCGGGCTGCAGGCGTAGATGCCCACCCTGACCTTTCCCGTGGCGGCGGCCATGTGGCACACCCGCATCTGGGAAAAGCTCACTCCGTCCGCAGAGCACTCCAGCTTGAAATCGTCCCCCCGGCGGCTCAGCCGGTACCACATGTGTCGCACAGCGGCGCTGATCTCCGTGGTGGCCCAGTCGGACCAGCCGCCGTTTGTGACCACGCTGCCCAGGTGGGATATGCTTTCGTTTTCATACTCTACGGAGGCCTTCAGCCAGTTTTCGCTGTCCAGGTACATGACCGCGCCGCACTGGTCAAAGCGGCGGCGGGCAGCTGCAAAACAGGTCTTTACCGTAAAGGT
>JAFPTE010000104.1 GCA_017400415.1 Oscillospiraceae bacterium | reverse complement strand
TTCTTCCGGAAGCTGGGCCAGGTCATCGCCGCAATCTGCGTGAACGGCGCCCTGCTGGGCATGAATTACCGTTACGAGAAGGGCGCAGTGCAGACTCTGGATAATCTGAAAACCATGTACGACCTTGCAACCATCATCCCGGCGGTGCTTTTCGGCGTCATGGCGCTGATCCTGTTTGCCTATTACCCTCTGAGTAAAAAGCGGGTAGCCCAGCTCCAGGTCGAAAAGGAGCGCCGGCTGAAGGAATCGTACGAAAATAAAATAATCGATATCTGAGACAGGGGCCTCGTTCAGAGCTGAACGGGGCCTTTTCGTATAAACCATACGGGCTCATCCTCCGGCAGGCAGGGGACCGTGACGGTCTGCCCGCCTGTATAGGCAATTCCGGAGCCCCGGAGAAGCCAGGTATCGGCGCAGGAGGGGAGCTTCACCGTCACGGAGTCGGCCCCCTCGTCAAAGACCGGGCAGGCCAGAATATCATCGCCGCAGAAGAAGCAGTCCGCCTCCGTGTCGTAGCCGGGCTCCTTCAGAAAGACCGGGAAAACCAGTGGGTCGTGGGTCCGGGTGCATTTTTCCATCTGCCTGTGGAGGTAGGGCACCAGCCGCTCCCGCAGGTCGAAAAGCCGTCTGACGGCGGGCATAAGGTCCGGATACAGCCAGGGCATGGTGGAGGGAGAGCCGGGCTTCCAGGAGTGGAGCACGAAGCGGGGCAGGAAAAGGCCGTACTGGAGCCACCGGAGAAAAAGCTCTCTGCCGGGCTGCGGTCCTGCAAACCCTCCGATATCCGGGCCGAAGAAATAAAAGCCCGAGAGGGACATGGTCATGGCCTGGTAGTGGTTGTATCTCAGGTCCGGGAAGCTGGTCAGATTGTCCCCGGTCCAGGTGGTGGCCACGGAGGGGGTGCCCGCAACGGCACAGCGGGAGACGTTGAAGGGGGCCTCTTCCCCGGCCTCCCGGCAGGCCTCCAGGCTCGCCCGGCTCATGAGGCAGGAAAAGAGCGGGCGGATAAGCCGGGCGGGGGTCTCATTGCCGAAGAGATTGGCGTAGACCTCCCCGTCCCAGACGTCGTACTCGTTGTTGTCGTTCCATATGTTCCTGTAACCGTTCTCCGCCAGCACCGTGCGGACCTGGGCCTTCCAGAAGTCGTAGGCCTCCGGATTCGTGAAGTCCAGGTAGCTTGCCATGCCGCCCCAGAAGGGGAAGAGGGCAGGGCTGCCATTCTTATAGTGGAGGAACAGCCCCCTTTCCGCCAGCTGCGGGTACAGGGGGTGGCCCGTCAGAAAGGCGGGCTTCACGTTGGGCAGTATCTCCATGCCGTTGGAGCGGAAATGCTCCGCCAGAGCCCTGGGGGAGGGTATTTTGTCCCTGTTCCAGTGGAAAACGCAGCGTTTGTCCCCAATCTGGGTGTAGCCGCTGGACAGGTAGAAGCCCCCGGCACGGATGCCGCTAACCCGGCATTTTTCCGCAAAGCCCCGCAGAAGCCGGTCGGTATCCGGTGCGTCCGTGTACTCCATAGTGCTGCCGCAGTAGCGGAAGGCCCACTCCGGCACCGGGAGAATGGGGCCGCAGAGGGCGGAAAACCGCCGCAGAATCTGGGCGGTGGTGCCGAAAATCAGGTAGAAGACCAGGTTTTCTTCCTCAAAGCGTATGGATTTGAAGGGCTCAAAGTAATTGTCGTGCTCCCGGCCCAGGTCCACCCGGCCGTTTGAATAGGTGTCGTAATATATGCCGTAGGAGCCGGCGGAGTTTTCGCAGATGTAGAAGGGCACCTGCTTGTAGAGCGGGTCGGAGCCGCTTGCCCGGAAGCCCATGGAATCCCCGGCCCCCAGGGCGAAGCTTTCCAGGGACTTGTTGACCCCGCCGCATTTGTCCCCAAGACCGAAGATCTTTTCGCCCTCCTCCCGGCGGGTAAAGTGCACACTGCCGTCCCCCAGCTCGCCGGCAAAGTTGTAAGCAAGGCCGTCCCGGTCCCGGTACAGAATGCCCTTTTCGTTCCGGGCGGTGATGCGGAAGTTTCTGAGCTCCACCGTGAAAGAAAGACCGCAGTGGTCAAAGCGCAGCTCATTTTCAGCCTTCGTGACTGCGGGACATTCCGTCTCAAAGCCCTCCAGGGAGAGCTTCGGCCGCCCCTCCACAGGGCAGAGAGTGCCGGCGGGGCTCACACTCCAGGTGGGAAGAAGAGTGCTGCCGTCCCGGATAAGGGCCACACGGAGCATGTATTTTAAAAAGTCCAGCCGCATGGTGACCCCATCGCAGCCGTATTCGAGGGTTGAGGGGGCAGAGCTTTTTTCAGTGAACTGATGGGAGAATTTCATGCCTTGGGGTCCCCCTTGGTGAGCATGTTGACTGTGAGCTTAAGGTAATCGGGCCTGCCCATGGCGGTGCCCTTCGGAGCAAAGCAGAGGGCGGGAGCGCCTTTTTCCCAGCGGGGGAGACCGGCAGAGTTGGGGTCGCCGCACCGGGAGAAGTTTGCCATATAGTCTGCCAGCTCTCCTGCGGCCTCATAGTCCCGCCCGGAGTAGGGCCGCCAGGAGCCGGAGAGGGTCTCGAAGGCGTAGCGCAGGTCCGAAGAGTGGAAGGCGCCGTTTTTGTCCCCGGGGGCGTCCAGGTCGAAGTAATAGATGTAGGCCCCGGCGGCCTTGCCGAAGCGGTTTCCGATGAAGGCCAGCACCGGGGCGAACATATCCGCATTGGTGTAGCCTATCATATAGTCAATGGGCAGGGGAGTCCGTATAAGCTCGTCAACGGGTGCGGAAATCAGCACTCCGTCCACCACGGGCATGGTGTTATAGGTGCTGTCCCTGCGGAGGGCCTTTATCTTCTCAACGGCGTCAAAAAGGGTGCCTGTGGGGACTCTTTTCAGCTCCTCAAGGGTCCTGCAGCCCGCAAGCTCCATGAAATACAGCCAGTAGCTTCTTGTATCGGCGGCGGGCTTGGGCAGGGCGAACTTGGGGAAGAGGCCTGCGCCGCTCATCATGATGGCCCGGCGGAAGAGGCCTGCGTTATCCTTGCTCAGGCACAGGTACTGGATGGAGATGGCCCCGGCGCTCTGTCCCATGAGGGTGATGTTTTCCCCATCGCCGCCGAAATCGGCAATGTGCTCCTTCACCCAGCGGATAGCCGTGAGCATATCGTCCAGGCCGAAGTTGCCGTCCCGGCCGTATTTTGCCTGTATGTCCTCATGGGTCAGGTATCCCAGAACGCCCACCCGGTAATTGGCAAACACCGTGACTATGCCCCGGCGTGCCAGACCGGCCCCGTCAAAGGGCCCCTCGCAGTTCATGCCGGAATCGAAGCCGCCTCCGTGGAAGAAGATGATGACCGGGCAGTTTTTTGCCCTCTCCGGGGTGAAGATGTTGAGATTCAGGCAGTCCTCGCTGTAGGTAAAGTCGATGCCCTCCCTGTACTCTCTCTTATAGAAGAGCCTGGTTGGGTTTTCCAGGTGCTCGTGGACGGCCCTGTTCTGGGGGCAGGAGGGGCCGGGACGGGTGGCGTCCAGCTCGCCCTCCCAGGAGTCCGCTCTCCGGGCGTACTCAAATCTCTCCGCCCGGGCGTAGGGGACGCCCAGAAACTCCAGACAGCCGGAGCGCAGATTACCCCGTATGCTTCCCATGGCGGTGCTTTTCAGAACTCTTTCGGTGACGTTTTCCATTGGTGCGCCTCCCTGCATTTCTTAAGCTGATTGTATTCCGTGTGTTGCCTGCTCCTCAGCGTGCGAGTGCCTCATGGGACGAAAGAAGCCCGGCAATGCTTTTTGAAGAAATCAAAAGACCTCGGCAAACGGGAATTTGCCAGAATCAATTATTTTTCTTGCCATTATCACTGTGCCTTTTATTCGAAATCTCAAGAAATCGCTTCAGTGTTTCGTTTGAAAGAATCTGCTCGCGCACTCTTTCATTCAGAAAATTGTTTGCGAAATCATCAATGGTACAGCCGACGTAAAAGTCACGCGGCAAAGGGTTGGCGTACTCTCCTCCGCCGTAGCTGCCGGCTGAACTTCCCGGGGTGAAACAGTTGTAATGGATATCGCTTGAGCCGTCTTCATGAAAGCGCAGAGTTATAATATCATGTTCGTGAGCGATCTCTATGTCATTGTCGGCCAGATGAATACCCCTGTGAAGAAAGCTGAGACCGTTCTCATCTGCGAACCTTTCAGCAAAAGTTTCGTATTCGCCGCAGATCAGGACCTTTCTTTTCCGCCAGCTTTTCAGAAGTTCAGGCGAGGCGGCAACGGTCTCTACCGTCCGGTTAAGGATAAGGCAGTCTATATGCGAGAAGAATTCGATATAGCCATCGCCAAGTCCGGTTATTCCCTCAGTCACGCTGAGTGTGTCATATTCTTTCGCCCAGTTTTTGCTTGATTCATGCCTTAACTCGGTGTCCTCGCGGCAGAGAAGGCCTTCGCCTTCGACCTCAAGGAGCCCGCTGTAGTGGTTTATGTAGATTATTTTATTATTGTGTTTTGAAAAATACATTGCCGGTTCCTCCACAAATCCCGGTTTGTCGATATGATTCTATCACACCAAGCTGAGCTTTTCAACAGAAAACGGGGCCGGAATGCTGCTTCCGACCCCGCAGATGGCGGAGAGGATGGGATTCGAACCCATGTGCGCTTGCGCGCAAACTGATTTCGAGTCAGCCCCGTTATGACCACTTCGATACCTCTCCGTATGCCCACACAATATACACTAATATTGCGCATTTGTCAAAAGAAAAGTAGACAAACGGAGGAAAATGTTATACAATATAGGAAAAATGACCGGGGGGTTCAGCCTTATGAGCATGGCGGACAGAATATTCATAGCAAACTGCAGGGAGATTCTCTCCAACGGAGTATGGGACACCAACATGAACGTCCGGCCCCGGTGGGAGGACGGCTCTCCCGCCCACACCATCAAGAAATTCGGCATTGTGAACCGTTACGACCTGACAAAGGAGTTTCCCATCATGACCATCCGGCGCACCTTCTGGAAGAGCGCCGTGGACGAGCTCCTTTGGATCTGGCAGAAGAAGTCCAACAACATCCACGACCTGCGGGGCCACATCTGGGACAGCTGGGCCGACGAGAACGGCTCCATAGGCAAGGCCTACGGCTATCAGCTGGGCCAGAAGCACATCTACCCGGAGGGGGAGTTCGACCAGGTGGACCGGGTCATCTACGACCTGAAGCACAACCCGGCCAGCCGCCGCATCATGACCAACATCTATAACTTTGAGGATCTCCACGAGATGGGGCTCTATCCCTGCGCCTACTCCATGACCTTCAACGTCAGCGGCAACAAGCTCAACGCCATCCTTAACCAGCGCAGCCAGGATATGCTCACCGCCTCCAACTGGAATGTGGTGCAGTACGCCGTTCTTGTGCACATGATGGCCCAGGTTTCCGGCCTCCAGGCAGGGGAGCTGGTCCACGTCATTGCGGACGCCCACATCTATGACCGCCATGTGGCCATTGTGAAGCGCATCATCCAGAACGAGCCCAAGCCCGCCCCCAAATTCTCCGTGGACCCGGAGGTGAAGGACTTCTACGACTTCACCAGGGACAGCTTCAGGCTGGAGGGCTATGACTACTGGCCCTTCGACGAAAAGATTCCCGTTGCAATCTGAGGTAAAACACTATGGAACTGATCGTTGCAGTATATGAAAACTGGGGCATCGGCAGGGCCGGCACCCAGCCCATAGTCATCCCGGAGGACCGGAAGCATTTCCGCTCCGTCACGGGCTCCGCCACCGTTATCGTCTCCGACCGGACCATGCTGGACTTTCCCGGCTCCCGGCCCCTTAAGGGCAGGCGGAACATCATCCTCTCCATCGACCCCTCCTTCACCTGCGAGGGGGCGGAGGTAGCCCGGAGCATCCCGGAGGCCGTGGGCATGTTAAAGCCCGGAGAGCGGGCCTTCGTCATCGGCGGCGCCTCCGTGTACCGTCAGATGCTGCCCCTGTGCGAGCGGGCCTACCTGACCAAGCTGTACTGCGCACCGGAGTGCGACGTATTCTTCCCGGACCTGGACTCCATGCCCAACTGGCGGGTGGTGGAGCAGGGCTCCGTGCAGACAAGCGGCGATATTGCCTACCGCTTCCTTACATACAAAAACGACGATGTCAAAACTCTCAGCTGAGCTTTTGAGCCCCGCCGGGGACCGGGAGAGCCTGGAAGCCGCCCTGCGCTTCGGGGCAGACGCCGTGTATATGGGCGGGCCCATGTTGCAGCTGCGCAGCGAGAAGGCCGCCTTCTCCGAGGAGAGCCTGGCCCAGGCCGTTTCCTGTGCCCACAGCCTGGGGAAGAAGGTCTACGTAACCGTCAATTCCTTCGCAGTAAACGATGAAATAGCCCTCTGCGGCGACTATGCCAGGCTCCTTCAAGGCCTGGGTGCGGACGCCGCAATTATTTCGGATATAGGGGTCCTGGCGGAGTTCCGCAGGGCCGCTCCGGACCTGGAGTGCCACATCTCCACCCAGGCCAACTGCCAGAACTACGCCGCCGCCCGGGTCTATTATGAGATGGGCGCAAGGCGCATAGTCCTGGCCCGGGAGATTACCCTGGACGAGATACGCCGCCTCCGGGACAACACGCCCCCGGACCTGGAGCTGGAGGCCTTTGTCCACGGGGCCATGTGCATGGCCTACTCCGGCAGGTGCATCCTCAGCTCCTTCCTCAATGACCGCAGCGGCAACAGGGGAGAGTGCAGTCAGCCCTGCCGCTGGAACTACGCCCTTACGGAGGAGAAGCGGCCCGGGGAGTATTTCCCCATCGAGGAAAACGACGGCTTCACCACAATTCTGTCCTCCCACGATCTGTGCTGCATAGAGCACCTGGACGAGCTGGCGGCTGCTGGCGTGAGCTCCTTCAAGATCGAGGGGAGAATGAAGACCGCCTATTATGTGGCCACAGTCACCGGCGCCTACCGCCGGGCCATGGACGGCACCGCCTCCATGGACGACTGCATCCGGGAGGTCCTTTCCCTCAAGCACAGGCCCTATTCCACGGGCTTCTATTACGGCCAGGTCCGTGAGCACCACAATAACTCCGGCAGATACTCAAAGGACTGCACCTTCATCGCCAACGTTCTGGGCCGGGAGGGGGACTGCCTGGTCCTGCGGCAGCGGAACCGCTTCTGCGTGGGGGACACCCTGGAGGCCCTGAGCCCCAATGTGTCCGGCAGCTTCACGGTAACGGAGATACGCACCCCGGAGGGGGAGAGCCGCCAGGCGGCGCCCCACCCCAATGAGACCCTGCTGGTGCCCTGCAGTCTGGACCTGCAGCCCGGGGACTTTTTGCGGAGAAGGGAATAAAATAGCTGTAAGCTCTTTCATTTTTTGCCCGAAAGGTGTATACTGGTAAAACCAACAAACAAAGGAGATTCTTCCCATGAAGCTTTTAAGCATAGCCGTACCCTGCTATAACTCCGCAGAGTACATGGAGCACGCAGTCAACACCCTCCTGGCGGGAGGGGAGGACGTGGAGATCCTTGTGGTGGACGACGGCTCCCAGAAGGACAACACCCTGGAGATCGCCCAGCGCCTCCAGGCAGAGCACCCCACCATCGTGAAGGCCATACACCAGGAGAATGCCGGCCACGGCGGCGCCGTCATGACGGGCCTTCGGAACGCCACCGGCATGTATTTCAAGGTGGTGGACTCTGACGACTGGGTGGATGAGACCATCCTCCGACGTATCCTTGTGAAGCTCCGTGAGTTTTCCATGATGGAAAAGCCCGTGGACCTGCTGGTTTCCAACTACGTCTACGACAAGGTGGGCGTGAAGACCAAGCGTGTCATCCATTACCGCAGCGCCATGAAGGCGGACCGGCTCCTTACCTGGGACGACGTGGGCGCCTTCGCCACGGGCCACTATCTGCTGATGCACGCCCTTATCTACCGGACGGAGATGCTGCGGAACAGCGGCCTTGAGCTTCCCAAGCACACCTTCTATGTGGATAACCTCTACGCCACGGTGCCTCTGGCCTCCGTGGAGAGCCTCTATTACATGGACGTGAACTTCTACCACTATTTCATAGGCCGTGAGGACCAGTCCGTCCAGACCAACACCATGATTAAGCGCATCGACCAGCAGCTCCGGGTAAACAAGCTCCTGTTTGAGCAGGTGGACGTGGAGCACGTGGCCAACAAGCGCCAGCAGCAGACCATCTTCAATTACCAGGAGATCATCACCGTGGTGTCCTCCATCATGTGCATCCTGGGCGACACGGACGAGCTCACCGCCAAGAAGGATGAGCTGTGGCAGTGGCTCAAGGAGAACCACCCCTGGGAGTACAACAAGATAAGGAAGGGCTTCTTCGGCCGTGCCCTCCACATCCCGGGCAAGCCCGGCAGATTCATCTGCGCCGCCGGCTACAAGCTGGCCAACAAGCTCTTCAACTTCAATTGATGAGGTGCCGTGATGAAAAAATATGACTATCTCATAGTGGGCGCCGGCCTTTTCGGCGCCGTGTTCGCCGCCGAGGCCACAAAGGCGGGGAAGAGCTGCCTTGTTATCGACAGGCGTGACCACATCGCCGGCAACATCCACGTGGAGGAGATAGAGGGCATCCAGGTCCACAAGTACGGCGCCCATATCTTCCACACCTCCGATAAGGAGGTCTGGGACTATGTCTGCGCCCTGGGGGAGTTCAACAGCTTCATCAATTCCCCGGTGGCGGTATATAAGGATGAGCTCTATAACCTGCCCTTCAATATGAACACCTTCTCCAAAATGTGGGGCATAAAGACCCCGGCCGAGGCGAAGAGGATAATCGCCGACCAGATTGCCGACCTGAACATCGGGGAGCCCAAAAATCTTGAGGAGCAGGCCCTGAAGCTGGTGGGCCGGGACGTTTACGAGAAGCTGGTGAAGGGCTATACGGAGAAGCAGTGGGGCAGAAGCTGCACGGAGCTGCCCTCCTTCATAATCCGCCGCCTGCCCCTGCGCTTTGTGTACGACAACAACTACTTTACCGACCGCTACCAGGGCATCCCGGTGGAGGGCTATGACGCCATGGTTCAGAAGCTCCTGGCAGGCAGCCAGGTCCTCCTGAACACCGATTACTTTGAGTTTATCCGGGGCCATGAGGGCATCGCCGAGAAGACCGTTTTCACCGGCATGATTGATGAGTTCTTCGGCTTTAAGCTGGGCACCCTTCAGTACCGCACCGTCTCCTTTGAGACCGAGGTCCTGGATACTGACAACTACCAGGGCAGCGCCGTGGTGAACTACACCGAGCGGGAGATCCCCTATACCCGCATCATCGAGCACAAGCACTTCGTGTTCGGCAAGCAGCCCAAAACCGTCATCTCCAAAGAGTACCCCACGGAGTGGAAGGCCGGCATGGAGCCCTATTACCCCGTGAACGACGAGCGGAACGGCAAGCTCTATGAGGCCTACAGGGAGCTGGCCAAGGAGCGGCCGGACGTGATTTTCGGCGGCAGACTGGGCATGTACAAATACTTTGACATGGACAAGGTCATCCGTGCGGCCCTGGACTGCGTCAGAGCGGAGCTCAGATAATTAAATCCAACATATTTTAGGGGGCGGGAGCTTTTCCCGTCCCCTTTGTGACCTTTTGCTATTATGGAACAGAAACAAAAAAACACCCTGTGGACCAGGGATTTTACCATCATAACTCTGGGCAGCATGGTGTCCCTTCTGGGCAGCACCCTCTCCGGCTTCGCCATGAGCCTTATGGTGCTGGACCGGACAGACTCCACACCCCTTTTTGCCCTGTACACCATACTGTACATGCTGCCCTCGGCCCTGGCGCCTATGGTGGCGGGGCCCTTCCTGGACCGGTTTTCCAGGAAAAAGACCATATATACCCTGGATTTCCTCACCTCCGGCCTGTTTCTCATAATGACCCTGGTGGTCATGAGCGGCTATTTCAGCTATCTGTTTTTTGCCGCCATGAACATCCTCCTGGGGGCCATCGGCGGCATTTACAGCGTGGCCTACCAGAGCTTTTACCCCCTTACCATCACGGAGGGGAACTTCCAGCGGGCCTACGCCGTGGACTCCACCCTGGAGACCCTCTCCGCCGTCATGGTGCCCGTGTCCACCTTCGTCTACAAGACCTTCGGCATTGTGCCCCTGTTCATGGCAAACTGCCTGACCTATCTGCTGGCGGCAATTATGGAGACGCAGCTGAAGACCCCGGAGAAGTACACAAAGGAAGCCCGGGAGGGCCCAAAGGGCCTGGAGCGCTTTACCCGGGACTTCCGGGAGGGCATGAGCTACCTTTTTGCGGAGAAGGGACTTCTGGCCATTGCGGTCTATTTCTTCTTCTCCAGCATTACCGGCGGCGTCACCGGAGTGGTGACCCTGCCGTACTTCCGCTCCGCCTTTGAGAACGGGGAGTACGTCTACATGCTGGTCTGGGGCATGGGTACCGTGGCCCGGGTCATCGGCGGCATAATCCACTACCGGCTGAAGATACCGGCAAAGTACAAGTACGGCATAACTCTGGTCGTCTACGTGCTGACGGCGCTGTTTGAGGGGATTTACCTTTACCTGCCGGTGCCGGCTATGATGGCCCTTTGCTTTGCCTCCGGAATTCTTGGCATGACAAGCTACAACATCCGTATCTCCGCCACCCAGCGCTACGTGCCGGATGATAGGAAGGGCCGCTTCAACGGCGCCTTCGGCACCCTGAACACCGTGGGCAGCATTATCGGCGAGGCCGCAGCGGGAGTAATGAGCCTGTTCCTGGCGGAGCGGCCTATGGTGACCGCCGTGGAGGCCATGGTCCTTGTGGCCGCCCTCGTCATCATCGGCGGGAACAAAAAGGAGATATCCAGGGTTTACAGCGTGGAAGAATAATCAAAGCGGAAGGGGAGAGACCCCTTCCGCTGCTGTTTTATTCAAATTTCGGATTATCTCCTTTTGCCTGGAGGAGGGAGATAATCTGGGTCCGCCTGAAGGAATAATTGAAACTCCGTTCCCCCTGGAACCAATCCTTGCCGGATATGACCGGGTACTGGAGCGGGACGTCCTGGTGGGCGTATTCCATCCACGGCTGCAGGTAGTAGGAAAGGGTGTTGTAGGCGGTGTATTCAACAATCACGTAGCAACGCTGGCGCCGGGCGTCGTTGGGCAGGGAATACAGGCCGAACAGAACGTAATACGGGCTGTGGCCGTAACTGCTGCGGGCGTACAGGTTTTCCTCCGTAAGCAATGCGTAGGGGGCAGCATAGCTCACTCCGTCTCTGTCGCAGAGGACCCTGCCTGAATAATCGCCCGGGCGGGAAAAGAACCAGTCATAGCTGTTGGCATTCCTGATATAGAAGGCCTCGGAGCCGTAGAAGCTCACCGGCTGAGTGTACTCCAGGTGCCGCACAATCCGCCAGGTGTTGAGCCGGACCGGCAGCTTCACCGCCACGGTGGTGACACGCAGAGGCTTGGGATCAGCTGCGTGCGCACGGTTGCCGTCCGTTCCGTCCCCATTGTAGCTGCGCACATAACAGAGCACCTGTTCCGCATCCTGGAATCTCAACACCTCTTCATCGGTCAGATCCTCCAGAACGTAATCCGGGAAGCCCATGGAGAGGAGCTTTTCACGCACCTGGGTTTCGCCGGGCTCCTCCCGGACCTGCCAGTTCATGGGAAGCTGGGGGCAGAGCACATAGCCCAGGACCACCAGCAATACGGAGAGCGCCGCCAGCAGGGCAGCCAGGGTGAAGGTCCCGATCTTTACCTCCGCCGGTCTGACGGAAAAGCCTGCTTCGGTTATCTCCCTTGCCAGCAGCCAAAGGTTCCATATAATCAGACTGAAGGCCCCCAGGGCTATAATGCCTGTGGTGAGGCCGCTTGCCGGGAAGGGCAGCAGGGTCAGCCCGTATATGACAATGTACCAGATTACAAGGGCCCAGAGGAAGCCGCCGGTCTTCACCCCGGCGCCGGAGGCAAGGTTTTTCAGCCCACGGCGCAGCGAAAGCATTTCCGCCGTCGTCAGAAGGAAGCTTATTACCGAAAGCCAAACCATGAAGGCCATGCTGCCTGCAAGAAGGGGCCACAATGCGGCTGCCCTCAGTCCATTTGCCGCCATGGTGAGCCCGGTGCGGAAAAGCTGTATGTAAAATGCAGCTTTAAAGCCCTTCTCCTGCCGCAGGGACCGGAGCCCGAGAAGCATAAGAATGGAGCCCAGGCCGGGGAGGATATAGTTAAGGCAAAGGATGTCCAGTGTCACGGAACTCATGGCCAAGCCCAAGAGCAGCAGCCTCATGCTGCGGCGAATGGGGTTTACCGCCCTTGCGGTGACGCTGTCCGGACGAGCTTCCTCAAGCTCCAGGGCAAGGAGCCTTTCAAGCTCTCTGTCACTCATGACTCTCACCTCCCAGGGCCTCACGAAGCCGCTTTTTGATTCGGTACAGCCGCCCCTCAATGGCCCGGACGGTGGTACCCTTTTCGGCGGCGATCTGCTTTTCGCTCTGCATGTAGAAATACTTCCGATAGATTATCTCCCGGTCGGAGTCTGTAAGACGGCGCAGTGCCTCGTGCAGCTCCCCAAGCCGCTCCTTTGTGATGGTCTGCTCCTCCGGGGTGGGGTCCTGGGAGGGAAGGTCCTCGCTCAGCTCCTCGGCGGGACGCGCCTTCCGCCGGTGATTAAGGGCGCAGTTTCTGGCTATGGCTCCCAGCCAGGCCTTGAAGCTGCCCTTTTCCGCGTCATAGGAGGGGGCGGAGTCCCAGATTTTCAGATTAACCTCGCCCAGGCATTCCTCCCGGTCCGCTGTCTCCGGGAGAATCGGGCGCAGTATGTAGTCTATAAATGGGCCGTAATGCTCCTGAAGGGCCGTGAGACCCGCCTCGTTGTGGGCCTTCAGCAGCTTTATTATCTCGCTCTCTACCACGCCTTCGCCTCCTCTCTGTCATATAATACACGCAAAAACAAAAAAACCCATGAAAAAAGGGCGGAAAAACTCCCGCCCTACAGCTCTATGTATTTTTCTGGCTTGTGGCCCAGAAGCTGCATGATGCGCAGCTCATCCATGGCGTCGATCAGTGCGTTGTGGGTCTCGCAGTACCGGCTGCTGCCGCTGAGCAGCCGCAGCATGGGCTCCACGCCGTAGTCACGCCTGAGCCGCCCGGTGGAGCAGCACTCCGCCTGGGGCGGTATTCTGTCGTTATACTGCCGGTAGGCCGCCAGCCGCATGATGTCGTACCAGTGGAAGCCCGCAAGCTCCGGCAGGAGCCGCCGGTCGAACATGGCGTTGTAGGCGAAGATGTGCTCCGCCCCGGCCTCCTTCAGAAAGGCGGTCAGGTCCAGGACCATCTGCCCCCGGGTGGTGACGGGATTATCCTCAAAGCCCGGCAGGAAGAGGGAGGGGCCGAATATGCCGCCCACGGTGAACTCCGGCGCCAGCACGTAGTACTTCTTGTCCAGCATGGCCATCGTGTCACCGTCCGCCAGGACTGCCCCCACGCTCATGAGCTCGTTATTCCAGTTGGTCTCCGTGTCTATAACCGCAAAAACGTCCAAGGGCTTACTTATCCTGCTCCTTTTCTTCCTTCTTCTTCTGGATGGCCTGGCCGATCTTG
>JAFPTE010000103.1 GCA_017400415.1 Oscillospiraceae bacterium | reverse complement strand
TTATGCGGTGCTATAGCACAATCATAATAGCATGTGGGGCTGAAGCTGTCAACGGCTGCTTGGTTTTTTCCGGCCGCAATCTCCCCGGCCCTGTCGGGCCACCCCCCTTTACACAAGGGGGGGCAGGGAGAGAGGGAGGGGCCGCCCCGCACAGGGGGCAGGGAGAGAGGGAGGGGACACCTCATCCGTCACGGCTTGCGCCGTGCCACCTTCCCCTCCAGGGGAAGGCTTTGAAGAAAGAGACCGCCCTTTGGCTCCCTTGTGTGCGGGAGCTGTCAGCCGCAAGGCTGACTGAGGGATTGACGGCCCCGGATATGGAAAAGCCCCCGGACCGGTGTCCGGGGGCTGTGATTTATACGCCGAAGTAGCGCTTTGCGTTATTGTAGCTGATGCCCTCCACAATCTTTCTGAGGCTGGCGTCGCAGTTGGGATACTCGCCGTTTTCCACCCAGCTGCCGATGAGGCCGCACATAATGCGGCGGAAATAATCGTGCCGGGCGTAGGAGAGGAAGGAGCGGCTGTCCGTCAGCATGCCCACGAAGTTGCCCAGAAGGCCCAGGTTGGCCAGGCTCTTCATCTGGGCCTCCATGCCGCTCTTGGTGTCGTTGAACCACCAGGCGGAGCCGTGCTGGATCTTGCCGGGGACCTCGTCAGACTGGAAGGCGCCGATGATGGTGCCTATCTGCTCGTTGTCGGCGGGGTTCAGGCTGTAAAGGATGGTCTTGGGGCACTGGCCGTTCTCGTCCAGCTTGGAGAGGAGCCTGGCGATGGCCCAGCCGCAGGTGTTCTGGGCGATGGTGTCGAAGCCCGTATCCGGGCCCAGGCGGCGGTACATCCGCTCGTTCACGTTCCGCAGGCAGGAGTAGTGAAGCTGCATGGCTATGCCCAGGCGGTGGTACTCTCTGCCCAGGTGCAGCAGCAGCTGAGTCTGGTACTTCTCGGCCTCCTCGACGGTGAGCTCCTCGCCGGCCATGGCCTTCTTGTAGGCCCTGTCGGCGCACTTGGGGCAGCAGTCCTGGAAGGGCACGTAGTCCAGGCCGTGGTCGGCGGCCCGGCAGCCCAGCCGGGCAAAGTATTCAAGGCGCTCGGTGAGGGCGGCGCAGACGGACTGGAAGTCCGGCAGCTCGGTCCTGCCCACGGAGGCGGCCAGCTTTGCCATGTACTCCCGGAAGCCCTCCTTGTGGATGTTCACGGCCTTGTCGGGCCGGAAGCTGGGGCAGACCTTCACGGAGATGGTGGGGTCGGCGGCGATGAGCTTGTGCCACTCCAGGGAGTCCACCGGGTCGTCGGTGGTGCCCACCATGGCCACTCTGGCCTTCCGCATGATGCCCCGGACCGTCATATCCGGGTCGTGCTGCAGCTTGTCGTTGCAGAAGTCCCAGCACTCCTTTGCGGTCTCCAGAGTCAGGGGCTTCATGAAGCCGAAGAACTGCCTCAGCTCCAGGTTGCACCAGTGGTACATTGGGTTGCCGATGGCCATTTCCAGGCTCTCAACGAACTTGAGGAAGCGCTCATAGTCCGGCTTGTCCCCGGTGATGTAGTCCTCGGAAACGCCGTTGGAGCGCATTACACGCCACTTATAGTGGTCGCCGAAATAGGTGCCGTCCGGGTTCTTGCCCCCCAGCCAGACCTCGACAAGGTTATTGAACCGCCGGTCCTCATAGATCTCCCGGGGGGAGATGTGGCAGTGATAGTCGATAAGGGGCATTTTCTCGGCGTAGTCATGGAAGAGGTGCTTTGCGGTATCGGTCTCCAGCAGAAAGTCACGGTCCATAAACTCTTTCATGGCACTTACCTCTGAACACGGCCGGAGCCGTCGCCGCCCATAAGCTTCTGAACCTCCGCCAGGGTGGCGAAGTTGTAGTCGCCCTCGATGGAGTGCTTCAGAGCGGAGGCAGCAACAGCAAACTCCACTGCGGACTGGGTGTCGTAGCCGGAGAGCAGGGCGTAGATAAGGCCGCCGCCGAAGCTGTCGCCGCCGCCGATGCGGTCGATGATGTGCAGGTGATAGAGCTTGGAGAAGCAGTAGTTCTTCCCGTCGTAGAGCATGGCGGACCAGTCGTTGTCGAAGGCGGACTTGGACTCACGGAGGGTGATGGCAACCTTCTCAAAGCCGAACTTGTCCATGAGCTGGCGGGCCACGGACTTGTAGCCCTCCTTGTTGAGCTCGCCGGCGGTGATGTCGGTGGCCTCGGCCTCAATGCCGAAAACGTCCTTGGCGTCCTCCTCGTTGGAGATGCACACGTCCACGTACTTGCAGAGCTTGGTCATGGCCTCCCTGGCCTGGGCCCGGGTCCAGAGCTTGCCCCGGTAGTTAAGGTCGCAGGAGATCTTGATGCCCCGGGCCTTGGCGGCCTTGCAGGCGGCCTCGCAGGCGGAGACCATGTTGGGGCCCAGAGCCGGGGTGATGCCGGTGAAGTGGAACCAGTCGGCGCCGTCAAATATCCTGTCCCAGTCAAAGTCGGAGGGGTCGGACTCCTGAATGGCGGAGTGGGCACGGTCATAGATGCAGACGCTGGGGCGCTGGCTGGCGCCCTTTTCGTTGTAGTAGATACCCACACGGTCACCGCCCCGGACGATGAGGCTGGTGTCCACGCCGTAGCGGCGCAGGGAATTGACGGCGGCCTGGCCGATGGCGTGGGCCGGGAGCTTGGTCACGTAGGCGGCGTCCATGCCGTAGTTTGCCAGGGAGACGGCCACGTTGGCCTCGCCGCCGCCGAAGGTGAACTCCAGGTGGTCGGCCTGGACAAAGCGCTCGTAGTTATAGGGCTGGAGGCGAACCATCAGCTCGCCGAAGGTGATTACTCTTGCCATTTTTTATCTCCCTTAAACTTTTTTCAGGTGTACGGCAAAGCCGCCGATTTCAACGTCAAGGTAGGCGAAGTTGGCCTGGCCCTTGGCGTCGTAGGTAACGGTCTCGGGGATGAACTTAACGCCCTGGCGGCCCAGATGGTACATGGCCCTCTCAACGGAGTTGGTGCCGATGGCGATGTGGCCGTTTTTGCCCCGGGCCTGGCTTCTCATGCACTCGATCTCTGTGCCGGCGAAGACGGAGGAGTTGCCGGGCTTGTACTCGAAGCCGAAGATGGCGCAGAAGGCCTTTGCGGAGGCCTCCGCCTCCTGGGAGGAGCCGTGGTTGATGCCCACGTGCAGGAGCCTGAAGCCCAGCATGGTGCGGACTGCGTCTCTGCAGATGGCGGTGATCTCGTCCCACTTCTCGCCCTCGATAAGGTCCTTCTTCACCATCCAGGTGCCGCCGCAGGCGACGATCTGGTCAAAGCTCAGGTAGTCCATCAGATTCTTGGTGTTCACGCCGCCGGTGGGCATCCACTTAAGGGTCTTGTAGGGGCCGGCCAGGGCCTTCAGCTTGGCCACGCCGCCGTTCTGCTCAGCGGGGAAGAACTTCACCACGTCCAGGCCCATCATCATGGCCTGCTCCATCTCGCCGCCGGTGGCGGTGCCGGGGAGCATCAGGGCGCCCTTGGAAAGGCCGTACTCCACCATTTTGGGGTTGAAGCCGGGGGATACTATAAACTTGGAGCCTGCATCCAGAGCCCGGTCCAGCTGGTCCTTGGTGAGCACGGTGCCGGCGCCCACAAGCATCTCGGGCACCTCCTTTGCAATGGCCCGGATGGACTCCTCCGCCGCTGCGGTGCGGAAGGTGACCTCGGCAGTGGGCAGGCCGCCGGCGCAGAGGGCCCTGGCCAGAGGCACGGCCTTCTTCGGGTCATCAATGGCAATGACGGGCACGATACCGATTCTGGAGATTTCTTTCAGAACTTCGTTCATAAAACAGCTCCTTTCATAAGCTTTTTTAACAGCTATATGATACCGAAAATCCGCCCCAAAAACAATGGACAATTTTGCTTTTAACATTGCAAATCTTGTGCTTTTCCCCCAAGAGGGCCCGGGACACACCATTTTAAATTAAAACTGTTGACAAAACAGCCGCAAAATGAGAAAATAATATGAATGATTATAATCCCAAAGAAGGCGTTTTTTTGAATATCTTAGCAATAGAATCCTCCTGCGACGAGACCGCCGCGGCCATAGTGCGGGATGGCAGGCAGTGCCTGGCGGACGAGATACTGAGCCAGGCGGATATGCACGCGATTTACGGCGGCGTGGTGCCGGAGATAGCCTCCCGGAACCACGTAACCGCCATCTCCCGGCTGGCCTCCTCCGCCGTCCGGAAGGCCGGCATCACGAAACGGGACATTGACGCCGTGGCCGTCACCTTCGCCCCGGGGCTCATCGGGGCCCTGCTGGTAGGGGTGAACTTCGCCAAGGGCGCCGCCCTGAGCCTGGGTGTGCCCCTTATACCGGTGCACCACGTCCGGGGCCACATCGCCGCCAACTATATCGCCTTTCCCCAGCTGGAGCCCCCCTTCCTGTGCCTTGCCATCTCCGGCGGCAACAGCCTCATTGTGGACGTGCGGGGCTACACGGATATGCACATCCTGGGCTCCACCATGGACGACGCCGCCGGGGAGTGCTTCGATAAGGCCGCCCGGGTCCTGGGCCTGCCCTATCCCGGGGGAAGACCCATGCAGGAGCTGGCGGAAGGCGGCCGGGACGACGCCTACGTGCTGCCTCAGGCCCACATTGAGGGCCGACCCTACGATATGAGCTTTTCCGGCCTGAAGACCGCCGTGGTGAACCTGGCCCACAACGCCGCCCAGAAGGGTGAGGAGCTGGACCGGGCGGGCCTTGCCGCCTCCTTCCAGCGGGCCGTCAGCGACGCCCTGGTGCCCCGAGCCATGGCCGCCGCAGGAGAGCTGGGCTATGATACCGTTGTGGTGGCCGGAGGCGTGGCCGCCAACAAGCGGGTCCGGGCGGACTTTGAGGCCGCCTGCAGAAGGGAAGGAAAGCGGCTTTTCGTGCCGCCCCTGCGGCTGTGCGGGGATAACGGCGCCATGATCGGCGCCCAGGCGTACTATGAATATCTCGCAGGCGCCCGGGCGGGCTCCGACCTGAACGCCTATGCAACTATGGAGATAGATTCACCCCTTCTGAAGTATTGACGGCAAAAAGTTTCAAATTCCCGTATTTCCCGTTTCCGGGCAGAAAAAACTCCTCTTATGTCAACTTTGGCCCCGATTCCGAAAAAAGGGGAAATGGGCCCGGCGGATTTTGGCGAAGGCTGTCAAAAACCGTCGAAAGGGCCGTGACGGCGGGCTTTTTTGGCTGTGGAAAAACCTGTGGAAAATGTGAATAACTTTTTGTTGAGGGGTTTACAGCCCGGTTT
Source organism: Oscillospiraceae bacterium (assembly GCA_017400415.1). Lineage (GTDB taxonomy): Bacteria > Bacillota > Clostridia > Oscillospirales > Oscillospiraceae > RUG626. Next base: position 18,845 of record JAFPTE010000103.1, on the reverse strand, counting down.
ATCGTAAACTTTTCGCCCCCGGCTCCGGGAAAAAACGGACCCCGGCGGCGGGGAGGGATTTACGGTAAAAAACCGAAAAACCGCCCCGAAAACCGCCCCTCGCTTTCACCCTCGAAAGGGGGCGAGGCACCCGGAGCCGGGCACAAACAGGGCGGCCTTGAAGAAATATTACAGTTTGTAATCACCCGGGAGGTGCCAAGTGGAGAAAGCAGAACATGCGGGCCATCGGGTCAGGCTCCGCCAGAGATTCATGACCTTCGGCGTGGAGAGCATGCCGGACAAGAGCATGCTGGAGCTCATGCTGACCTATGCTCTGCCCCGGGTGGACGTGGCCCCGGTGGTGGAGGAGCTGCTGGACCGGTACCACAGTCTGCCGGAGGTGCTCAGCGCCCCGCTGGAGGAGCTCATGACCGTCCGGGGAGTGGGGGAGGCCGGTGCCCTTCTGCTGAAGAGCTGCGAAAACTGCGCCCGGCGCCTCAATGAGCGCAGGGCCCGGGAGGTAATCCTGAACAACACGGACCAGGCCGCCCACTATATCCTGCCCTATTTTGCCGGCGCCTCCAGGGAGAAGGTCTATCTTCTGAGCATGGACCTGAAGCGCAAGGTCATCAGCTGCGTGCCCGCCTGTGACGGGGACGTGGGCAGCACCAGCTTTTCCGTCCGGAAGATGGTGTGCCGGGCCATACAGGAGGGTGCCGAGTTCTGCATCCTGGCCCATAACCATCCCTTCGGGGTGGCCCTGCCCAGCGTGACGGATATTTCCTCCACCCTGGCCCTGCGCCAGGCCCTTCTGGGGGTCAACATCAGCCTGGTGGACCACCTGGTTGTGGCCGACGGGGAGTGCACCTCCATGCTGGCCCAGGGATATCTGTAAGGAGCGACCATGGGAGAATTCAAAGTAATATCGCAGTTTACCCCCTCCGGCGACCAGCCGGAGGCCATAGATAAGCTCAGCTGGGGCGTGGAGCAGGGCTTCGAGGAGCAGACCCTTCTGGGCGTCACGGGCTCCGGCAAGACCTACACCATGGCCAAGGTCATCGAGCGGGTCCAGCGGCCCACCCTGGTCCTGGCCCACAACAAGACCCTGGCAAGCCAGCTCTGCGAGGAGTTCCGGGCCTTCTTCCCGGAAAACGCCGTGGAGTACTTCGTGTCCTATTACGACTACTATCAGCCGGAGGCCTATATACCCCACACGGACACGTATATTGAGAAGGACTCCGCCATCAACGACGAGATAGAGCGGCTCCGCCACAGCGCCACCTCCGCCCTGGCGGAGCGGCGGGACGTTATCGTGGTATCCTCCGTCAGCTGCATCTACGGCCTGGGGGACCCTATCGACTATAAGGAGATGGTGGTATCCCTCCGGACGGGCATGGAGTATGAGCGGGACCGGCTCCTGAAGAAGCTGGTGGAGATCCGCTATGAGCGCAACGACATCGCCTTTGAGCGGAACATGTTCCGGGTCCGGGGCGACACGGTGGAGATTTTCCCCGTGTACTCCCGGGATACGGCCATAAGGGTGGAGTTTTTCGGGGACGAGGTGGACAGAATAAGCGAGTTCTCCCCGGTAAACGGCCAGACCACCCGCATTGTGGACCATGTGGCCATCTACCCGGCCTCCCATTACGTGACCAGCCGGGAGAAGCTGAACGCCGCCATAAGGGAGATAGAGCGGGAGCTGGAGGAGCGGGAGGCCTGGTTCAAGAAAAACGACAAGCTCATCGAGGCCCAGCGTATCCGCCAGCGGACCATGTACGATATTGAGATGCTCCAGGAGCTGGGCTTCTGCACCGGCATCGAAAACTATTCCCGCATCCTCTCCGGCAGAGCCCCGGGCTCCGCCCCCACGACCCTCCTGGACTACTTCCCCAAGGACTTTCTCATGTTCATCGATGAGAGCCACGTGACCCTGCCCCAGGTCCGGGCCATGTACAACGGGGACCGGGCCCGGAAGGAGAGCCTGGTGGAGTACGGCTTCCGGCTGCCCTCCGCCTTCGATAACCGGCCCCTGAAGTTTCCGGAGTTCCAGGACCGGATAAACCAGGTGATTTACGTCTCCGCCACCCCCGCCCAGTATGAGCGGGAGCGCTCTGCCCAGATTGCGGAGCAGATAATCCGGCCCACGGGCCTTCTGGACCCGAAGGTGGAGCTGCGGCCGGTGCTGGGCCAGATCGACGACCTTATGGGCGAGATTAACGCCCGGGCGGAGAAGGGGGAGCGGACCCTGGTCACCACCCTCACAAAGAAGATGGCGGAGGACCTGACAAGCTACCTGCAGCGCTCGGGCATCAGGGTCCGCTATATGCACCACGATATCGACACCATCGAGCGCATGGAGATAATCCGTGACCTGCGGCTGGGGGTCTTTGACGTGCTGGTGGGCATCAACCTGCTGCGGGAGGGCCTGGATATTCCGGAGGTGAGCCTGGTGGCCATTCTGGACGCCGATAAGGAGGGCTTCCTGCGAAGCGAGACCAGCCTTATCCAGACCATCGGCCGAGCCGCCAGAAACGCCGGGGGCCTTGTCATAATGTACGCCGATACGGTGACGCCCAGCATGAAGGCCGCCATGGACGAGACCGAGCGGAGAAGGGCAAAGCAGGATGAGTTCAACAGGGCCCACGGCATCACCCCCAGAACCATAGTCAAGGGCGTCCGTGACGTTATCGAGATAAGCCGTGACCCGGCCATGCAGAGGCCTCAGGACGAGGCAAAGCACATGACGGGCCGGGAGCGGGAGGAGGCCATCCGCCGCCTGGAGAAGGAGATGGCAAAGGCCTCCAGAATGCTGGAATTCGAGTATGCAGCCATCCTTCGGGACAGGATAATAGAGCTGAGAAGCGAGAAATGAGGTGCGGCCGTGGGCCGAGCGTTGGCGAAGTTAATACCGGCTCTGGCCCTTCTGTGCCTGCTCTGCCTGCCGGCGGCGGCCGGCGCCCCGGAGGCCGGGGAGCCCTGGTACCGGGCTTCCCAGTCGGCGGAGGGCAGCACGGCCGTTTACCTGCAGGAGGTCAATGGGGAGAGCTATCTCTTCCTGCCCTCCTGGGCGGACCTTAAAAGCTTTTCCCTGAACTTTGAGGGGGGCACCGCCGTCATCATGGGCCAGGGGGCATACAGATATATAAGAAGCGGGGAGAGCTTCGACCTTACCCTGCTCTTTTCCTCCGGCGAGCGGGAGTCGTACCCCCTGGTATTCTCCTGCGGCACAAAGCTTATAAAATTCACCCTTATGAAAAGCCAGAACCTCCGGGCCATGTTCATAACGAGCCCCTCGGAGGAGCAGGACCGGCTTTTCGTGGAGGCGGACAAGGAAAACCGGGCGGAGGGCGGCACTCTGGTCCTCCTGCGGCCGGACGGCAGCAAGGTCTATGACGGCCTTCTGGAGGATATCCACGGCCGGGGGAACACCACCTGGCATGAGCCGAAAAAGCCCTACCGGCTGAACCTGGCCTCCCGGTGCGACCTTCTGGACACCGGGGACCCTATGGAGGCGGATAAGGACTGGGTGCTCCTGGCCAATTACTCTGACGATACCCATCTCCATAACCTCATAACCCAGGACCTGGCCGGGGAGATCGGCGTGCCCTATACCCCCCATATGGCCCAGGTGGACCTTTATTATGACGGCCTGTACCGGGGCCTTTACGACCTTTCCGAGAAGACGGAGGTGGGCGCCGGCCGGGTGAACGTGGCGGACCTGGACAAGGCCCTGGAGAAGGAAAACCCGGACCTTGACCCGGAAAATTACGAAACCGTCCACGTAAGGCTTGAAAACGGCGCCGAGTACCAGTATGTGGCCGGGGTACGGAACCCAGCGGATATTACCGGCGGGTACCTGGCTGAGATCGATTACGAGATGCGGGCCCGGGGCGAGGCCGCCTTCATCAAGACCCGCAACAATAAATATGTGGCTCTGGTGACTCCGGAGCTGGCCTCAAAGGCCATGACGGAGTATTTCTTTGACTGCTACACCCTTTTTGAGGAGGCGGTTTTCAACGGCGGCGTCCACCCGGAGACCGGTCAGCCCTACACGGACTACATGGACGGGGACAGCCTGGCCCGGAGCTACCTTATCATGGAGCTGGCGGCGGATAACGACTCCTTCACCTCCTCCACCTACCTGCACCTGGACGCCGGGGGAGAGAAGTTTTACTTCGGCCCCCTGTGGGACTTCGACTCCGGCTACGGCACCTACTTTGAGGAGGACGTGACCTTCGCCTTCGTGGCGGGCAAGACCGCCATAGGCAACCGCCTGCTGGCCATACCGGACTTCCAGGAGCGGGTGAAGCACATATTCAAAGAGGAGCTGCTGCCCGCCGTAAGAGGCGTGCTTCTGGCCGGAGGCGACGCCCGGGGAGACCGGGTCCGGAGCCTGGACAGCTATTTTTCCGGGTGCGCCGCCTCCCGCCGCATGGACGACGTGCTTTGGCTGGGTGAGAAGAAGACTCCCCCGGACAAGGCGGAGGAGTATTTCCGCACCTTCATCTCCCGGCGGATAGGCTTCCTGGAGACGGAGATAAACCGCTGGGACGGCAGTCCCGCCGTGTCCCCCATGTTCATCGACGTGCCGGATAACTCCGTCTACTACGACGCCGTCAGCTACGTGCAGAACGTGGGCATATTCAGGGGCACCGCCGAGATGGCCTTCAGCCCCGAGGGGGATTTCACCCGGGCCATGGCCGTAACGGTGCTCTACCGCACCGTGGGCAGCCCCCTTATGGCAAATGAGTACGAATTTTCGGATATGGGCACCGTGGGCTGGTATGTGCAGCCCTTCACCTGGGCGGTGGAAAAGGGCGTGGTGAAGCCGGAGAAGGGCAACACCCTCCGGCCCTGGGACGTGACCACCGTGGGGGAGCTGTGCGGCATGCTCTATAACTACGGCAGGGCCGCAGACCTTTCGCCCGGTGAGCGCAGCGGGGAGAAATACCCCACCCAGGCCATGAGCTGGTGCGCCGCCCTGGGGCTTATCCAGCCCGGGGAGCAGGATGCCGCCCGGCCCCTTACCAGGGCGGACGGGGCCCTTATCTTCCAGCGCCTGCATCTTCTGCTCTCCGCCCGGTAACCGGGGGAGGGAGCCCGGCATAGGATATGCCGGGGGTGAGAGCATGCAGTATGCAGCGGGGATCCTGCTTGCCGCCGTAATCTGCGGCGCAGCTGTGACCATCATGACGGAGCTGAAGGGCCGGGCCCTGGCCCCGGTGAAATCCGGGCCCGGGGTGAAGCTGTTCGCCCTGGCGGTCCTGGAGGGACAGGGGGAGAGCCTGGAGGGCGCCGCCCGGGGGCTTATGTGGCTCCGGGAGACCGGCCGGGCGGATCTGGAGCTTCTGGTGGTTCCCGCCGGCCAAATATCGGATGAGGCCCTCTTCCGGGCCCGCCGCCTGTGCGAAAGGTGCGGCGGGGGAGTTTTTTCGGCGGAGGAGCTCAGAGAATACATCGAGGAGACCCTATGGTCAGAGAAGAAAGTGCAGTAGTCTCCGGCACGGTGAACGCCGTGGTTTTCCGGAACGCAGAAAACGGATATACGGTGCTGCGGCTGGGCCTGGGCGGCGGAGATGTGACCTGCGTGGGCTGCATCCCCGGCGTGAACGTGGGGGAGGGGCTGACGGTGACCGGCACCTGGCAGTCCCACGCCTCCTACGGCCGCCAGATAAAGGTGGAGACCGCCCAGCGCAGTCTGCCGGAGGGGGCGGACAATATCTACCGTTACCTGGCCTCCGGGGTCATAAAGGGCGTGGGCGCCAAGACCGCCCAGCTCATAGTCCAGGAGTTCGGCACGGCCTCCCTGCGTATAATCGAGGAAAGCCCCCTGGAGCTTACGAAGATAAAGACCATAACGGAGAAAAAGGCCCTGGATATAAACCGCCGCTTCCTGCAGGAGACGGGGCTGAGGCGCCTTATGGACTATCTGGTGTCCTTCGGGGTGCCCCCCTTCGCCGCCGCCCGGCTCTACCGGGTGTACGGGGAGGAGGCTAAGGCCGCCGTTATGGAAAACCCGTACATCCTTACGGACGACTATTTCGGCCTGGACTTCTACCAGGCGGACGACCTGGCCATAAAGCTGGGCATGGAGGGGGACAGCCCCCAGCGGGCGGAGGCTGCCGTGCTCTTCGAGCTGCGGCACAACCTGACTAACGGCCACGTCTTCATCCCGGCGGATAAGCTGGCCGCCGTGGCCGCCCAGCTCATAAACGTGGACCCGGGCCTGACGGAGACCGCCGTTTCGGACCTGGAGGACGGGGACTATATCGTCCGCCAGACCGTGGCCGGGGCGGATGCCTGTTATCTGGATTACATATACGCCGACGAGGTGTTCACCGCAAACCGCCTTCTGGAGCTGGCCGCAACCCGTGTTCCAAAGACCCGGGGGCAGGACAGGCTCATTGAGCGGGCGGCGGCCGGCTGCGGCGTGGAGTTTGCTCCGGTGCAGCGGCAGGCCATAGCCCTGGCCTGCGAAAATGCGGTCATGGTGCTCACCGGCGGCCCCGGCACCGGCAAGACCACCACGGTCCGGGGCATCCTGGCCCTCTTTGAGCTCATGGGCCTGGAAACCCTTCTGGCCGCCCCCACGGGCAGAGCCGCCAAGCGCCTTTCGGAGCTGACGGGCCGCCCGGCCCAGACCGTCCACCGGCTTCTGGGCGCCGGCAGGCCGGAGGAGGGACAGGAGACCGCCTTTTCCAAGGATGAGGCGGACCCTCTGGACTGTGACGCCCTTATCCTGGACGAGACCAGCATGGTGGATATAAGCCTTATGGCGGCCCTCCTGCGGGCCCTGCCCCCCAAGGCCCGGCTCATTCTGGTGGGGGATGCGGACCAGCTTCCCTCCGTGGGCCCCGGCAACGTCTTCGGGGATATAATCCGCAGTGAGAAGGTGCCCGTGGTGCGGCTTTCGGAGATCTTCCGCCAGGCCGCCTCCTCTGAGATAGTGAAAAATGCCCACCGCATAAACCAGGGCCTCATGCCCGAGGCGGAAAACCGCCGTGGGGACTATTTCTTCCTGCGTCGCCAGGGCAGGGCCATTGCGGACACGGCGGTGGAGCTCATCACCAAAAGGCTCCCGGAGAACATGAGCATCCCCTCCGACGAGATACAGGTCATCAGCCCCACCAGAAAGACCGCCGCCGGCACCGGGGACCTGAACGCCGCCATCCAGGCGGCCCTGAACCCCCAGGACGGCACAAAGCCGGAAAAGAGCCTTGTGGACCGGGTCCTGCGGGTGGGGGACCGGGTCATGCAGACCCGGAACAACTACGATATCGCCTGGTTCAAGCGAAATGAGGCCGGGGAGTTCGTGGAGGCAGGAGGCGGCATTTACAACGGCGATACGGGCTACATCGAGGCCATCGACGAGCGGAAGGAGCAGGCCGTGGTGCGGTTTGAGGACCGCTACGTGCCCTATCCCTTCGAGCTTCTGGGGGATCTGGAGCTGGCCTACGCCGTCACCGTCCACAAAAGCCAGGGCTCCGAGTACCGGGCGGTCATCCTGGCCCTGCCGGCGGGCATGCCCATGCTGAAGACCCGCAGCGTCCTATACACCGCCTTTACCAGAGCCCGGGAGCTTCTGGTGGTGGTGGGCGACAGCGAGGACCTGGCGGAGATGGTACAGAACGACAAGCGCCAGCGGCGCTATTCGGGCCTGCGTGCCCGGCTCTGCGGGCAGGTGCAATGAGCCTTGCAGAGAGAATTGCGGACCTCTTTTTCGTACCCAAGTGCATCATCTGCTCCGCCGTAATCGAAAGGCCCGGCATCTGCATTAAATGCCAGGGTGAGCTTGCGGAGGCGGTAAAGCCCGTCCGGGGCGTGGAATTTCTGGAGGAGGTCCGGGCCGCTTACATATATGAGGGCGCCCTCCGGGACGCCGTGCACCGCTTCAAGTTCGGCGGGAAGAAGTCCTACGCCGCCGTTATGGGGGACAGGATGCTGCCCCTTCTGGAGCGGATGGAGGCAAGGCCTCAGGTTATAAGCTGGGTCCCCACCAGCGCCGAGCGGCTCAGAAAGCGGGGCTACGACCAGGCGCAGGTCCTGGCGGAGTACATAGCCGGAAGGGCGGGATTGCCCTGCCGCCGGCTCCTGACCCGCAGAAGGAGCGGGAAACAGTCCAACTTAGGCAACAAGGCCGCCAGAGTGGCCAACGCCGCCGGAGCCTTCCGGACGGCGGAGGACGTTTCGGGCCTGTCCATATTGCTGGTGGATGACGTGGTCACCACCGGGGCAACCCTTTCGGAGTGCGCCAGAGTGCTGCTGACGGAGGGTGCTTCGGAGGTCCGGGCCTGCGCCTTCGCCTGCGTGAAAGGAATTGTGAAATGATTATTACTGCAAGAGACATCGGCATTGACCTGGGCACCTCCAACGTGGTGCTCTGCGCCCGGGGCCGGGGCGTCATAACCCGGGAGCCCAGCGTGGTGGCCCTGGACCGCTCCACCGGCAGAATACTGAAATCCGGCCTGGAGGCGGAGCGCATGCTGGGCCGCACCCCCGGCAACGTGGCCGCCCTGCACCCCCTGCAGAAGGGCGTGGTGTGCGACTTTGAGCTGACGGAGTATATGATAAGGGAGCTCATCAAGAAGGTGGTCTCCTTCTCCCTGGTGAAGCCCCGGGTCATCGTCTCCGTGCCCAGCTGCGTCACGGAGGTGGAGGAGCGGGCGGTAGTCGACGCCGCCATCGCCGCCGGGGCCCGGAAGGTGTGCCTTATTGAGGCGGACCTGGCCGCCGCCCTGGGCAGCGGCATGGATATCTCCAAGGCGGAGGGCAACATGGTGGTTGACGTAGGCGCCGGCACCACGGACTGCGCCGTGCTGAGCCTGGGTGGCATCGTCCGGTCCCACTCCGTAAAGGTGGCCGGCGACGCCTTTGACGAGGCCATCATCCGCTACATAAGGAAAAAGCACAGCCTCCTTATCGGCAAGAACACGGCGGAGGAGCTGAAAAAGAACATCGGCTGTGTCTTCCCCCGCCCGGAGGAGGTGGGCATGGAGGTCAAGGGCCGCTGCCTTATGACGGGCCTGCCCCGGGTGGTCTCCATCTCCTCCTCGGAGATGATAGAGGCCTTTGACGATGTGTCCGGCCGGATAATCGAGGCCATCCATGCGGTGCTGGAGGGCACGCCGCCGGAGCTTGTGGCGGATATTGCGGAAAACGGCATCGTCCTCACCGGCGGCGGCAGCCTCCTTTGGGGCTTTGAGCGGCTCATCGAGTCCTCCACCAGCATCAAGACCCGCTGCGCCGACGACGCCGAAATGTGCGTGGCCTACGGCATCGTGAGGAGCCTGGACCGCATCGGGGACATGGAGGACGGGCCCCTTAATCTGGCCAGGAAGAAACGTTTGTCAGAATAACAACATTTACATATCAGGAGGATTATTATGGCAGTATTGGTACTTGGCGGGGCCGGCTACATCGGCTCCCACACGGTCTATGAGCTTATCGAGGCAGGCCGTGACGTGGTGGTGGCGGATAACCTGCTGACGGGCTTCAGGGCAGCGGTGCATCCCAAGGCCCGGTTCTACGAGCTGGATATCCGGGACGGGGCCGCTCTGGACCGACTCTTCAAGGAGGAGGAGATCGAGGGCGTCATCCACTTCGCCGCCTCCAGCCAGGTAGGGGAGAGCATGGTAAAGCCCCTTAAGTATTACGACAACAACCTGTGGGGCACCTGCTCCCTTCTGGAGAGCATGGTCCGCAACGGGGTCAACAAGATAGTCTTCTCCTCCACGGCGGCCACCTACGGCCTGCCGGAGCGGGTACCCATCCTGGAGAGCGACAGGACCGAGCCCATCAACCCCTACGGCGAGACCAAGCTTGCCATGGAGAAGATGATGCGTTGGCTGGACAAGGCCTCCGGCCTGCGCTATGTGGCCCTCCGGTACTTCAACGCCTGCGGCGCCCACCCCACGGGCCTTATCGGCGAGGCCCACAACCCGGAGACCCACCTTATCCCCATCATACTCCAGGTGCCCAACGGCCAGCGGGAGTACATCGGCATCTTCGGGGACGACTACAAGACCAAGGACGGCACCTGCGTCCGTGACTATATCCACGTGTCCGACCTGGCCCAGGCCCATATCCTGGCCCTGGACTACCTGCTGGCCGGAAACAAGTCCGATGTTTTCAACCTGGGCAACGGCATCGGCTTCACCAATAAAGAGGTGGTGGAGTGCGCCCGCAAGGTGACGGGCCATCCCATCCCGGAGAAGATTCTGGAGCGCCGGCCCGGCGACCCGGATATGCTGGTGGCCTCCTCCGAGAAGGCCAAGAGCATCCTGGGCTGGAAGCCCAAGTACGCCGACCTGGAGACCATCATCTCCTCCGCCTGGCGCTGGCACAAAAACCATCCCCACGGCTACGAGGTGGAGTGATGAGAGCAGTTTCCGCACTGGTGCAGTACGCACTTAAAACCGGCCTTGTTGAGGAGTGCGAGACCCTCTGGGCCAAAAACGTAATCCTGGACGCCCTGGGCGCCGCCGCCGAGCCGGAAACCGAGGTGGCTGACGATGCGCCTCTGAACGTCATTCTGGACGCCCTGACGGACTTTGCCCGGCCCGGGGAGAGCATCGTTTACCGGGACCTTTTCGATACGGAGCTCATGGGCCGCCTGACGCCCCGCCCCGCCCAGGTCAGGGAAAGGTTTGCCGCCCTTTATGAGGAGAGCCCGGAGCGGGCCACGGACTGGTACTATAAATTCTCCCAGGATACCAACTATATCCGCCGGGACCGCATCGCAAAGGATATGCAGTGGAAGGCCCCCACCCAATACGGGGACCTGGACATAACCATCAATCTTTCAAAGCCGGAGAAGGACCCCAAGGCCATTGCCGCCGCCCGGAACATGCCCAAAAGCGCCTATCCCGTGTGCCTTCTGTGCGCCGAGAACGAGGGCTACGCCGGCAGGGCGGACCACCCGGCCCGGCAGAACCACCGGGTCGTGCCCATCACCATAAACGGCTCCCCCTGGTTCCTGCAGTACAGCCCCTATGTATATTATAATGAGCACTGCATCTGCTTCAACCGGCAGCACACCCCCATGAAGATCGACGGAGCCGCCTTCCGGAAGCTTCTGGACTTCGTGCGCCAGTTCCCCCACTACTTCGTGGGCTCCAATGCGGACCTGCCCATCGTGGGGGGCTCCATCCTGGCCCATGACCACTTCCAGGGGGGCAGGTACGAGTTCGCCATGGCCAAGGCCCCGGAGGAGGAGAGCTTCGTCTTCCCGGGCTTTGAGGACGTGAAGGCCGGAATCGTCAAATGGCCCATGAGCGTTGTGCGTCTTACGGGCCCGGACCCGGAGAGGCTGGCCCTTCTGGCGGATAAAATCCTGGCGGCCTGGCGGGGCTACACGGACGAGGCTGCCTTCATCTTCGCCGAGACCCAGGGCGTGCCCCACAACACCATAACCCCCATCGCCCGGAGAAGAGGGGAGGATTACCAGCTTGACCTGGTCCTCCGCAACAACATCACCACTGACGAGCACCCCCTGGGGGTCTTCCATCCCCACGCAGAGAAGCACCACATTAAAAAAGAGAACATCGGCCTTATCGAGGTAATGGGCCTGGCGGTCCTGCCTGCCCGGCTTAAAACCGAGCTCCGCCAGGTGGCGGACAAGCTGGCGAGGGGCGAGAGCGTGGAGGGCATCCACGGGCCCTGGGCAGAAAAGCTTGCCCGGAAGCACGACTTTTCCCGTGAGGACGCCTATCAGGTGGTCCTGGCGGAGACCGGCAGGGTCTTTGCGGAGGTCCTGGAGGACGCCGGTGTCTATAAGCGCACCCCGGAGGGCAAGAGAGCATTCATAAGATTTTTGGAGGCAGTCAGATGAAGACAATCGACGTCTATTCCCAGTATTTTGAGGCCAAGGCCAGGTTTAACGGCGTGGAGCGGAAGGGCTGCCTTGTGGCCCTCACCGGCGAGAGCGACGCCGGGCAGATAACCTACACCGCCTCCGTCAGCTTCTTCCCCCATGCGGACGAGGAGGATTACGCCATCTCCTATGACGCATTCCTGTCCCAGGTCCTCTATGCGGGCAAGGGCAGAAGAAGCAAGAAGAAGGAGGCCGCCTATATGGAGATCCTCCGGGAGACCCTTGACGGCCTTGCAAAGGCGGAGAAGGCAAAGATACTCTGGGACAAGCCCCTGCGGGAGGCCCGCTTTGGCTGAGAGCACCTATGAGGCCGGGGAGTATGACGTAATCGTCATCGGCGCCGGTCACGCCGGCATCGAGGCGGCTCTGGCCTCCGCCCGGCTGGGCCGGCGGACCCTGTGCATAACCATCAGCCTGGACGCCGTGGGCAACATGCCCTGCAATCCCGCCATCGGCGGCACCGCCAAGGGCCACCTGGTCCGGGAGCTGGACTGCCTGGGGGGCCAGATGGGCAAGGCGGCGGACGCCGCCTGCATCCAGTACCGGATGCTGAACCGGGGCAAGGGCCCCGCCGTCCACTCCCTCCGGGCCCAGGCGGACCGGGACAGGTACCGCCACGTTATGAAGGGAGTTCTGGAGCGGCAGGAAAACCTGCGGCTTCTGCAGGGCGAGGCGGCGGAGATACTGACGGAAAACGGGGCCGTCCGGGGCCTTGTGACCCGGTCCGGTGCCCGCTTCAGCTGCAGGGCCATAGTGGTGGCCACAGGCACCTACCTGGCGGGCCGCACCATAACCGGCAGCGTCACCCAGGAGTCCGGCCCGGACGGCATGCACCCCTCAAAGCTTCTGGGGGAGAGCCTCCGGTCCCTGGGCCTTTCCCTGCGGCGCTTCAAAACCGGCACGCCCCCCAGAATCAACGCCCGCAGCGTGGATTTTTCCAAAATGGAGCTCCAGCCCGGGGATGAGGAGCCGGAGCCCTTCTCCCTGGAGACGGAAAAGCCCCCGGAGAACCGGGCCGTATGCTGGCTTACCTATACGAACGCCGAGACCCACCGCATAATCCGGGAGAATCTGGACAGGTCCCCCCTGTATAACGGGGTCATCGACGGCACGGGCCCCCGGTACTGCCCCTCCATCGAGACGAAGATCGTCACCTTCCCGGATAAGGAGCGGCACCAGCTCTTCATCGAGCCCATGGGCCTGGATACGGATGAGCTATACGTTCAGGGCCTCTCCTCCTCTCTGCCGGAGGATGTGCAGCTCCGCATGCTCCACACCATACCGGGGCTGGAGCAGGCCCAGGTCCAGCGCTTTGCCTACGCCATCGAGTATGACTGCGTGGACCCCCTGGAGCTCCGGGCCACCCTGGAGACCAAGAAAATTTCCGGCCTCTACGGCGCCGGCCAGTTCAACGGCTCCTCCGGCTATGAGGAGGCCGCCGTCCAGGGCTTTGTGGCCGGGGCAAATGCAGCCCTGAAGCTGGCGGGGAGGGAGCCCCTTATCCTGGACCGGGCCTCCAGCTACATCGGCACCCTTATCGACGACCTGGTGACCAAGGGCACAAATGAGCCCTACCGCATGATGACCAGCCGCAGCGAGTACCGCCTCTGTCTGCGGCAGGACAATGCCGACCTGCGGCTTACGGAGACCGGCTACAAGCTGGGCCTCATAAGCCGGGAGAGGTATGAGAAGACCTGCGAGAAGTACCGCCGGGTGGCGGAGGAGATAAAGCGGCTGGAGAACACCTTCCTGGCCCCGGAGGCCGGGCCCGATAAGCTGCTGGAGGCAAAGGGCCTTCCCCCTGCAAAGAGCGGGGTGAGCCTGGCAAGCCTTGTGCGGCGGCCCCAGCTGAGCTACGCCGACACGGCCTTTATGGACCCGGAGCGGCCCGCCCTCAGCCGGGCCGAGGCCCATGAGGTGGAGATCGAGCTCAAGTACGCCGGGTATATCGACCGGCAGCTGAAGGCCGTGGAGGACTTCCGGAAAACCGCCCGCCGGCTTATTCCGGAGGGGATCGACTACTCACAAATCCAGGGCCTGCGGCTGGAGGCCAGGGAAAAGCTGGCAAGGGTCCAGCCCCGGGACGTGGGCCAGGCCTCCCGCATTTCCGGCGTTTCACCGGCGGATATGGCGGCGCTCATGATATATCTGGCCCGTCAGAAGGGCGCAGATACGGATTGATCCCGGTTTTTCCCCCAAAAAACGGAATTTTTCTTGACAGACCGGAGTGATTTGAGATAAAATATAACTCCGTGATTAAAAGCGGCATACTACACCGCCCTTTCCGGCGGCGCTGAGTATATATAAAAAACCAATGGAGGTGCAAAGACTGTGAAAAGGACTTATCAGCCCAAGAAGCTCCATCGCTCCAAGGAGCATGGCTTCAGAAAAAGAATGGCCACCGCTAACGGCCGCAAGGTGCTCCACCGCAGACGCAACAAGGGTCGTGCTCGCCTGACCCACTGATGGGACCGGCACTGCACAAATCTGTTTTTAAGGGCGGGGAGACTCGCCCTTGCGAAGCATGCACAAGGCTGCTTCGCCCCCTGGGAGTTGGAAGAGCTTGAAAAATCCCCTGAGCATCAAGGAAAACTATGAATTCCGCCGCCTTTACCGGAAGGGAAAAAGCGCTGCGGGCCGGCTTTTCATCCTGTACGCCAGACCGAGGCAGGTCCCGGGCCTGCGCCTGGGCATAACGGTCAGCGTCAAGGTGGGAGGGGCCGTCATCCGCAACCGCATCAGAAGGCGGGTCAGGGACGTTTTCCGCCGCCATGGGTCAGAGCTCAAGGGCGGCTATGACGTTATCGCCGTAGCCAGAGGAGCTTCGGCGGAGGCGGTCTTTTCCCCCATGGAGGAGGAGCTCTGCCGACTGATGGACAAGCTGGAGATGAGAGCGTGAAGAGCGTCCTTTTGTGGCTCATTCGTTTTTACCGGAAGCATATCTCGCCGGCCTTTCCCCCGTCCTGCCGGTTCACCCCCACCTGCAGCCAGTACGCCCTGGAGGCCATCCAGAAGTACGGCGCAGTGAAGGGCACCGGCCTTGCTCTCCGGCGTCTTTCCCGGTGCCACCCCTTCCACTTCAAGGAGATGAACTATTACGACCCTGTGCCCTGAAACCGGGCGTACAGCGTGAATGGAGCGAATTAATGGAACTCATTTCTAAACCCTTCGGTATGCTGATGATGTGGCTCTACAACGTCACACACAGCTACGGCCTTGCGGTGATCATTTTCGCCATCATCGTAAGGCTCATCATGCTGCCCTTCCAGATGAAGTCCAAGCGCAGCATGATGCGCACCCAGCTTCTGCAGCCGCAGCTTCAGGAGCTGCAGAAAAAGTACGGCAGCAATCAGCAGAAGTACGGTGAGGAGCTGCAGAAGCTCTATAAAGAGGAGAACATCAACCCCATGTCGGGCTGCCTCTGGAGCCTTATCCCCTTCCCCATTATGATTGCCCTGTATTACGCCATTCGTGAGCCCATCACCTGCATGATGGGCATTGCAAAGGAGCTTATCCAGGAGGGCGGCGCCATTCTGACAAAGCTGACTGAGCTGGGCTTCCAGTCCACCGCCAACGCCGGCTATATCCAGATCGCCATGTCCAAGTTTATTTCGGAGCATTTTTCCAGCTTCTCCGGCATAAGCGATAAGCTCGTAGCCATCGACTATAAATTCCTGGGCCTGGACCTGGGCGAGACCCCCAATTTCCGCGTATGGGAATACACCTCTGAGAACATGGCCGCCAACCTGGGCCTGCTCCTGGTGCCCATAATCGCCGCCGCTCTGAGCTACGCCGTCACCGCCGTGAGCCAGAAGCTGAATCCGCCCGCCGACCCCCAGGCTGCCGCCACCACCAGCTCCATGAATCTGATGATGCCCATTATGACCCTGGTGTTCTGTTTTATGATGCCGGCGGCCCTGGGTATCTACTGGATCATGGGCTCCATCCTCTCCATAATCCAGGAGATCGTCCTTACCAACTACTATAAGGGCATACTGGCCACGGAGACCAGGGAAATCGACGAGCGCCGGAAAAAGCGTGAGGCGGAGCTGGAGGCCAAGAGAGCGGAGACCGAGCGCCTCCGTGCGGAGGGCGCCACCCTGGAGAACGAATCAACCTCCAAGAAGAAAAAGGCCCAGCGTGAGAAGGCCCAGCGGGCCGAGGCGGAGCGCCAGTATCAGGACAGCCTCACCGGCGAGGATAAGTATGAGCCCAGCCGGGTGGGCCACCGCAAGTACGCCAGAGGCCGGGCCTACGATCCGGACAGATACCTGAAATCAACACCCTCCGGCCAGCCCGAAGAAAACGGGACCGAGCCGGAAGAGGAAGGAACGGACAATAATGATTAAATCCATCGAAGCCACCGGCAAAACCAAGGATGACGCACTGGCCTCTGCCCTCCGTACCCTGGGCCTGACCGCTGACGACGTCACCTATGAGGTGCTGGATATGGGCAAGGCCGGCTTCTTCGGCTTCGGCGCCCAGCCCGCCCGCATAAAGGTAAGCTATGAGGTCCCCGGCCAGGAGCCGGAGGAGCCCAAGGCCGCCCCGGAGAAGAAGGAAGTCCGGGAGGAGAAGCAGGAGAGTCCCAGGGCACCCAAGCCCAAAAAGGAAAAGGCCCCGGCCCCCGCAAAGGAGGCCGCACCGGTACCCCAGGCAGAGCAGAACGAGAAGACCGCCAGAGTTGAGCAGTTCCTCACCGGGCTCTTTGAGCGCATGGGAGTGGACGCCCAGCCTGCGGCCAGCTGGAACAGCGAGGACAGCTCCGTATCCGTCACCCTCCGGGGCGGCAAGGTAGGGGCCCTCATCGGCCGCCGGGGCGAGACCCTGGACGCCATCCAGCACCTGTGCAACTACGTTCTGAACTCCGGCGAGAATGAGCGCACCAGAGTTAACATCGACGCCGAGAATTACCGGGCCAAGCGGGCCTCCGCCCTGACCGGCCTTGCAAAGAAGACCGCCGCCAAGGTGGTCCGCTACCGCCGGAATATGACTCTGGAGCCCATGAACGCCTATGAGCGCCACGTTATCCATACGGCCCTTCAGGATTTTGAGGGCGTCACCACCTATTCCACCGGCACTGAGCCCAACCGTCGGGTCGTGGTGGCCTATGAGCGCAGCGGCAATACTGCCGAGCGCACCGAGGGCCAGGAGCGCAGACCCCGCCGTGAGCGTGGGGGACGCTCCGAGCGTCCCAACAGGGAGACGAAGGCAGAGCCAAAGGCAGAGGAGCAGGTTCCCGAGACCCCGGCTCCCGCAAAGAAAGAGCACGTCACCAGAGAGTGGTGCTGAATTAAAGGTAAAAAAAGGAGAGTCACAGCTATGTTCGATAGAATCAAGGATATAATCGTAAATGAGCTTGACATTGAGCCCGAAAAGATAAACCCGGATACCACCTTTACCGATGATCTGGGCATCGACTCTTTGGATCTGGTAGACCTTCTGGTCTCCCTGGAGGATGAGCTTAACATCTCCATCCCCGATGAGGCAGTGAAGGACGTTCACACCGTCGGCGACCTGGCAAGGGCCATCGACAACCTGAACTGAACCGCTGCACAAAGCTAACGGCGTCAGCGCTGTTGAATCCGTATGCAGTAAGACGCCCGCAGCATATTGCTGCGGGCGTTTTCAGAAAGAAAAGGAGGTAAAAACATGACTTGTCCAAAATGCGGCGCAGAAATGACCGAGGGCGCACCCTGCCCCTCCTGCGGCTATGACCCCACAGAAGAAAAGCTGACAAGAAAGAGACCGCCCCTGGATCTGAAGCTCATCGGTATTGCGGCGGCCGCCCTGGCAGCCCTTATCGCCATCGTGATCCTGGCAGTGAACATCTTCGGCGGCAGCGGCAAAAACTATGTCACGTCCCCCTCCGCCTTTACGGTCCGGTTCTTTGACAACACCGCCTTCGTTGTGACGGACAGCGGCAAGACCGCCCGCCAGAGCGTGGATACCGGCGCCTTCGCCCGCATCAGCGCCAGCGGCAAGGCGGGCCTTATCAAGGACGGCAACACCCTTTACTATGTGTCTGACGGCAAGATCACCAAGGTCACGGAGGACTGCCTGGAGTACTATATTTCCCGTGACGGCAGCACCCTTGTGTACGCCGTGGCCGGGGACGAGGGCAACGACCTGTACCGCTACCGGGGCGGCAACGCCGCAAAGATAGCCTCCGGCGCAGCCAAGAGCAGCGTTATGCTCTCACCGGACGGCAGCGCAGTCTCCTTCCGCAGGAACGCCGAGGACGGCGCCGCCAAGGCCTTTATCTATGACGGCCAGGAGCATGAGCTGGGCCGGAACCGCACGGTCCGGGGCCTGGCCAACGGCGCCGCCTACATCTATTACACCAAGGAGGGCGACAACGGGGAGCGGCCCCTGTACGTCCAGAAAAAGTACAAGGACGACACCGCCGCCCGGCTGGCCTCCTCCTACACCTCCCTCTACTTCAACCAGGACCTCAGCGAGGTGCTGTTCTTCGACGGGGAGAGGACCTGCTACTGCGCCAAGGGCGGCGAAAAGCAGCAGACCTTCCGGTACCGCCCCAGCATCCTGCTGCCTGCCAACACGGAGACCGAGGGCAGCGTTCTGGGCGTGAAGACCTTCATCGGCTGCTTCTTCTACAATGACGGCAAGGTGGTCCGGCTGAACAAGGATATGACCACGGATACCGTGGCCCGGGGCCTGTCCGGCTCCGGCGACGCCCGACTCTCCACGGACGGCAAGACCATCGTCTTCCTGAAGGAGGGCAAGCTCCGCCGAGTGGACGGCTCCAAAAACGACCCGGAGGCCAGGGAACTGGCGGAGGACGTGAAGAGCTTCACGGGCTCCCGGGACCTGCAGAGCATCTACTATGTGTCTGACGGCGAGATTCTGGCTATCCGGGGCACCGGCAAGGCCACCAGAGTGGCGGAGGAGTACGACCTTATGAACGTGCTGGACGGCAAGACCCTCATTTATGCCGAGGATGAGCTGCTGTTCACCTCCTCCGGCGGCAAGG
>JAFPTE010000102.1 GCA_017400415.1 Oscillospiraceae bacterium | reverse complement strand
TAAAAAGGAGCGGCCATCCGGCCGCTCCTCAGACTGCATACATACTATAATTCAATCGTTTCGCCCTCACGCCGACCAAGAAGGCGCAGCCGAGGCGATGGAGCGCGAGCAGCTCAAATGAGAGCCCGGCGCAGCGGGTCTCATTTGACCTGTTTCTCTTCCGGCATATGCCAGGCGTGGTGGTCGGTGTGCAGGAGCTCATGGGAGGTGTGGCTCAGGGGCTTACCGAAGAACTCCTCATAGATCTGCTTGATGGAGGGATTCTCGTGGCTGAACCGGAGGGTCATGGCCTTATCCTGGCTGTACAGCACCTCCGCCCGCTCCGGGGCCCGCCACTGGTTATCGTGGATGGGCTGTCCGCCGCCGCCTACGCAGCCGCCGGGACAGGCCATTATCTCCACGAAATCGTAGTCCGCCCGGCCGGCCTTGATGGCCTTCAGGAGCTTATCGGCGTTGCCCAGGCCGTTGGCCACGGCAACCCGCAGCTTCGTGCCGCCCAGGTCGAAGGTCTTCTCCTTCCAGCCCTCCATGCCCCGCACGTCCCTGAAGGCGTCCGGGTCCGGATTTTTGCCCATGACCAGGGCGTAGGCCGTGCGGAGGGCGGCCTCCATAACGCCGCCGGTGGCGCCGAAGATATTGCCGGCGCCGGAGCCTATGCCCAGGGGGCTGTCCAGCTCACGCTCCGGAATATGGCCGGGTACTATGCTGTGGCTGGCGATGAGCCGGTCCACCTCCCGGGTGGTCAGCACCACGTCCACGTCCGGGTCACCGCAGGCGTCGTTCATGGCGGGGATGGCGCACTCGTGCTTCTTGGCCAGGCAGGGCATGATGGAGATGCAGAAGATGCTTTTCGGGTCCGCCCCGATTTTTTCGGCGAAGTAGCTCTTGGCCACGGCGCCGAACATCTGCTGGGGGCTCTTGGCAGTGGAGAGATTGTCCACAAACTCCGGGTAATGGCCCTTTACAAACCGGACCCACCCCGGGCAGCAGGAGGTGAACATGGGGAACCTGGCGGTATCCTTATGGGCAAGGCGGTCCAGGAACTCGCTGCCCTCCTCCATAATGGTCAGGTCGGCGGAGAAGTTGGTGTCGAAAACGTAGTCCACGCCCATCATCTTCAGAGCCTCACAGAGCCGCTCCACGGTGGCCTCCTCCGGCTTCAGGCCGAAGGGCTCTCCCCAGGCGGTGCGGATGGAGGGGGCTATCTGCACAACGGTTATCTTGTCCTTGTCGTTTATGGCGTCCAGCACCTTCTCCACGTCGTCCCGCTCGTGGAGCGCCCCAACGGGGCAGTGGGTGATGCACTGGCCGCAGAGGGCGCACTTGGAGTCCTCCAGCCGGTACACGTCCCGCACGTCAACGGTGGTCTTGGCGCCGGTGTTGATAACGTCCCAGACGTTGGAGGCCTGGATCTTGTCGCAGACCTGGATGCAGCGCATGCACTTTATGCACTTGGAATAGTCACGCACCAGGGGGAAATTGCCCTCCTGCTTTTTCTGGGGCACGTTCTTGGGGAAGGGCAGGTCCCGGATGGCCAGGTCTCGGGAGATATCCTGCAGGGTGCAGTTGCCGCTGCGCACGCAGGTGGCGCAGTTGGAGTTGTGCTCCGAGAGGATGAGCTCCACGTTGCTGCGCCGGGCAGCCCGGGCCTTGGCGGAGTTGGTGCGGATGACCATGCCCTCCGCCACGGTGTTGTTGCAGGCGGTAAAGAGCTTGTCAAAGCCCTCCACCTCCACCACGCAGACCCGGCAGGCGCCGATTTCGTTTATGCCCTCCCAATAGCAGAGGGTGGGGATATTGACGCCGGCCATGCGGGCGGCGTCCAGTATTCTGGTGCGCTCCGGCACGGAAATTCTTTTGCCATCAATCGTAACGTTTACCATTTTGCTTCCCTGCCTCCCTTAAAGATGCCGTAGCCGAAGTGGTCGCAGTGCAGGCAGCGTGAGGACTCCTGGTGCGCCTCCTCCTCGGACATGCAGTGTTCCATCAGCTTGAAGTCGCAGCGCCGCTCCTGGGCGGGCCGCTCCGTCATGTTGACCCGGCCCATGGGCTCGTGGTCGTCAAAGCGGATGCGGGGTATCTCCACCTGGGACTCAATCTCGTGGTGGAAGCCCAGGTACTCGTCAATGTTGGCGGCGGCCACCTTGCCGCCGGCAATGGCCCGGATGACCGTGGCGGGGCCCGTGACGCAGTCGCCGCCGGAGAAGATGCCGTCCATATTCTCAATCTGGCCGGACTCCTGGGCGCTGATATTGCCCCGCTTCACGGGAATGCCGTAATCGCCGAACTTCTGGCTGTCGATGCCCTGGCCCACGGCCACCAGCACCAGGTCGCAGGGGATGCGCTTCTCCTCCTGGACGCTGTTTACCGGTGCGGGGCGGCCCCACTTGATGGGGCCCACTATCTGGGGCTTCACCCAGATGGCGGCCACGGCGCCTGCCTCGTCCTTCTCAATGCGGGTGGGGGCGTGGAGCTCCAGAATCTCGCAGCCGTCGGCCACGGCGCCCTCCACCTCCTCCGGCAGTGCGGTCATATCCGCCTTCCGGCGGCGGTAGGCTACCTGCACGCTTTCTGCCCCCAGGCGGATGGCGCTGCGGGCCACGTCCATGGCCACGTTGCCGCCGCCCACAACGACCACGCGCTTGCCGGAATAGTCCGGATACTGGTCGTCGCCGATGGCCCGGAGCATCTCCACGGCGCTGATGACGCCCTTGGCGTCCTCGCCCTCAATGCCTATCTTCCGGTCCGTGTGGGCGCCGATGGCGATATAGATGGCGTCATATTCCCGGCGCAGGTCCTCCAGCAGGATATCCGTGCCGATGGAGACGCCGCAGACGGTTTTGAAGCCGGCCTTCTTCATGCCCTCAATCTCGTGGTCCAGGGCCTCCCGGGGCAGGCGGTAGCTGGGGATTCCGTAGCGGAGCATGCCGCCCAGCTTTTTGCGCTGCTCAAAGACCGTGACCTCATGGCCCATGAGGGAGAGGTAATAGGCTGCGGAAAGGCCGGAGGGACCGCCGCCGATGACGGCAACCCTTTTGCCGGTGGCCGGGGCGCACTCGGGTGCGGGTATCTCGCCCTCGTGCTCCACGGCGAAGCGCTTCAGACCCCGGATGTTGATGGGGTCGTCCACCATGGTGCGGCGGCAGCGGACCTCGCAGGGGTGCTCGCAGATAAGGCCGCAGGTGGCGGGCAGGGGGTTATCCTTCCGAATGAGCCGGACGGCGTCCGCATATCTGCCCTCGTAGATAAGGGAGATGTAGCCCGGGATGTCCACATGGGCAGGGCACAGGGCCACGCAGGGCACGGGCTGGTTCTGGAGCCCCAGGCAGCGGCCGTGGACAATGTGCTCCTCGTAGTCGTCCCGGAAGCCCTTCACGCCCTTCAGAACCATGCGGGCGGCCTCCTGGCCGATGGCGCAGTCTGCGGAAGCGAAGATGCTCTCCGCCGTGCGCTCGATAACGTCGAGGGTCTCCAGGGAGGCGGTGCCGGACAGCACCTGCTCCATGAGCTCCTCAAGCTGACCCAGGCCCACACGGCAGGGGGTGCACTTGCCGCAGGACTGGGAGTGGCAGATGTGGAGAAAGCTTTTGGCCAGGTCCACAGGGCAGAGGCCCGGCTGGCTGGCCTGGATCCTCCGTTCTGCGTCCTTGTAGAGCTCCTCCACCGTCTCCTGTGAGCGGTTCTTGGTAACGATGCTGAGTCTGGACATGTTTCTCTACCTCATTTCCGGCGCAGGGACCTCCTGCGCTTATTGATTGTTTAAGCGGATTACCCGGCGCACGTCCGCCGGTATATCCTTTTCGTGGAGGGCCATGAGAACGGCGCTTCCTCGGGCCATCCTCCGTATGTATTCCAGGGCACGGGCGGCGCTTTCTGCGTCCAGGCCCGCAAAGGGCTCGTCCAGCAGATAGCAGCTCCGGCGCAGCACCATGGCCCGCACCAGGGCGATCCGCCGCCGCTGGCCCCCGGAGAGCTTACCCACGGGCTTATCCAGCGCGTCCTCCTCCAGGAGCTCCGGAAGCTCCCGCCTCGCCGCCGGGCGGCTTTTTATGCCCAAAGCAAGGCGCAGATTATCGGCGGCGTCAAAGCCCTCCAGGAGCCTGTCCTCCTGGAACATGACGCCGAAATCGGCTCCGTTTGTGATTATCTCGCCGCTGTCCGGCTTTTCCAGGCCCATGATGAGCCGCAGGAGGGTGGTTTTCCCGCTGCCGGAGGGGCCCGTGACGCAGTAAAGCCCGCCCGGCTCCAGAGTCAGGGAGAGCTTATGGATGCAGGCGGCGCCGCCGTAGGTTTTTGTAACGCTTCGCAGTTCAATCACGGTCCCCGCCTCCCCACAGGTCGAAGATGAGCAGCACGAGCTTCCCCGTGAGCCAGGCCAGGGCCACCGCCGTCAGGGTGACCGCCAGGACCTTGTCCGTCTCCAGGTAGATTTTTGCCCTGTAAAGCTCGTTGCCCAGGGTACCGGCGGTCTGGCCGATGACCTCGGCGGCGATGCCGGACTTCCAGGCCATGCCGGAGGCCAGAGCCAGGGCGCTGCGGAGGCCCGGCACCAGGGCAGGCAGGTATATGCCCCGGATGCGGCTTCCAAGGCCCATCCGGAACATGGCTGCCATCTCCAGGAGCTTCCCGTCCGCCGCCCCAAGGCCCTCCAGGGTGGCCAGGTACAGAATGGGTAAGGACACCGTGAAGGTCACCAGCAGGGCCAGCATGGAGCTGCCCAGGCTTATAAGGGCCAGGATGACGAAGCTGGCCACGGGCACCGCCTTCAGGGCACCCATGAGGGGCGCCAGCAGAGTGCGAAGGGGCCGGAACCGGTAAGCCAGGGCCGCCAGCAGCACCCCCAGGGCACTGCCCAGCAGAAAGCCGCCGATTATGCGCAGGGCGCTGCCCCCCACCGCCAGCCAGAAATCCCCGGTGGGCAGGAGGGAAAAGAGGGCCAGGACCGTCTCCCATGGCCCTGCCAGGGCGATGGAATTATGTACGGCCAGGGCCAGCGCCTGCCAGATGAGGAGCCAGAAGGCGGCGGCCCCGAGCTTTTTTGCCGTCTCAGCCCACATAGTAGAAGTCGCTGCCGGGCAGCTGGCCTCCCACGGAGGCCGGGTCGGCGGAGTGGAGCACCGCAAGGTAGCCCTCCAGGGCGGCCTTCATCTCCGCCCCGTCCAGATAGGTTATGCCGCACTTGGGGATGGCCCGGTTGGCCACGGGCTCCTTGGCGATTATTCCGTACCTCACCACCAGGGGGGCGATGACTTCAGCGGCGGCCCCGGCGCTCTTTTTGTGCTCCGCCATGAAGCGCTTCACGGCCTGGGGATACTCCTCCAGGAAGTCCCGCCGGACTATGGTGACGCCGGTGAGCATCCGGGCGCTGCCGCCCAGGGCGTCCCAGGCGTCGGAGAGGGAGAAGGCCTCCCGGAGGGCGGTGTTCTGCATCTGGGCGGAGGTGGCGAAGGGCTGGGGCAGCACGGCGATTTTGCCCGGGTCGCCTGCCAGGACGGCGGCCACCTCTCCGGCCTCGCTCCTGAATTCCAGGGTGCAGTCCGTGATGCCGTACTTATCCAGCAGGTACCGGAGGGTATGCTCCGGGGTGGTGCCCTGGCCCGTCAGCACAACGGTCTTGCCCGCCAGGTCACGGATGGAGGTTATCTTCTCATCCCCGGTGACGCAGTACAGCACCCCCAGGGTGTTCACGTCGATGACGGCAACGGCGCCGTTTGTGCGCTTATAGAGCACGGCGGCCAGGTTTGCGGGCACCAGGGCGATATCCACCTGGCCCCCGGCGACTTTGGCGGCCAGCTCGTCCGCCTGGGTGCAGCGGGTGAAGACGTAGGCGTCCTCGGTCCCGCCCTTCTCCGCCCGGTCCATCAGGTCCACAAGGCCCATGGTGGTGGGCCCGTTCAGGGAGCCCACCCGGATTTCACCGGGCTTTGCCTCCGGTCTGGCGCAGGCTGCAAGGCTGAAAAGCATAACGAACACAATAAAAAATCCAATTATTCTCTTCATTTTCCGTTTTTCCTTCTATCCGATTTATGCTAATGATAATTTTATAACAATGTCGGCGGGTTAGTCAACTTTAACCGGGCAGATTGGCTATTCTATTCCCGCTGACTTTGTGTTATATTAAAAAAAGCAAAAAAATTGAAAAAAAGTGTAACAAAAAGCCCGGTCAACTGTCTTTATATATAGGGGGACTATTGACCGCCGGGAGGTGACAGCAATCAGGAAAGAATTCAAAGAGAAGGCGGCGTTTTTCCGTCAGCTATACGACCGTTACGGCAGCAAGATGTACGTAAAGGCGCTGGAGTGCGGGTCGCCGCCGGAGTACGGGTGGGACATGGTGCAGGAGAGCCTGAACCGGCTCATAATGCACTATGACCTGCTGAGTCAGCTGCCGCCGCCGGCCCAGTCGGCCTACATATTCACCACGGTGCGCAGCGTGGTGGTAAACCGCTGGGAGAAGTTTGACCCGGGGGAGCCGGAGGACCCTGCGGAGCTGGAGGAGGGGGAGCCGCTATTTGTGGACCTCTCCGGGGGCAGCTCGCCGGAGGAGCGGATGCTGGCCCGGGAGCGGGAGCAGAAGGCCTTTGAGGCCCTGAACAAGCTGCCGGAAAAGGAGCGGCTTCTGCTGGAGGAGCGGTACTTTCTGGAACTGAGCATGGAAGAGATGGCCGGGAGCAGAGGCATCACGGAGGGGAACCTGCGGGTGCAGCTTTACCGTGCCAGGAAAAAGCTGAAAAAAATAATGGAGGCGATGGATTATGAATTCTGAGGATAAGCGCCTGCGGGACCTGGAGGACCGGGTGCAGGAGGCGCAGCTGAAGCTTTTGCTTTACAAGTACAAATCCGGCGGGGAGGAGCCGGAGAAGGCCGGGCCCCTTACCCCCGGGGTCCCGGACCTGCAGCTTCTGGAAGCCCTGGACCGGGAGGAGGGGCGCCGGGGCCGGCTCCGGGCCCTGAGCCGGGGGCTGAACATAGCGGGCAGGGCAGCAATAATAATACTTGCGGTCCTGGTCTCCCTTACTGCCGTGACCCTGAATGCCCAGGCGGCCCGCTACAGCGTCATCAGCTATTTTACCGCTGCGTTCTCAGACCATATCAGTATTCAGATCGTAGACGACTCCAACGTTCTGGCCAGGCCCACCTGGATTCCCCCCGGCTACAGGCTTGAATCCATGGACCCGGACGGATCGAAAATCTTCACAAACGGCCAGGGCGGCATGATCGCCTTCGGCTACAGCCCCATGGACAATGCGGGAGTATTCATTAATACGGAAAATGCTACAGTATTTGAAACTGTAATAAATGGCAACAAGGCCTATGTAGGGCAGGATGAGGATGGTGTATATATGATGATATTTGACGAGAGCAAAAACCTGATTATCGACATCAACTCATATTATGAACCGTTGGAATCCGTAATTAAGTTTGCGGAAAATATAAAATAGGAGGTTCCAAAAATGAAACACCGAAAAGATAAAACAGCCCTTGACAGACATGAATACTATTGATATTATGAGAATGAAAACCACCCCCCACACACAACACAACCCCGGCGGCGGGAGCCGCCGGGGAAACCCGAAAGGAGATCCGACCATGAAAAAAGCCATAGCAATACTGCTCTTGCTGTCCATGCTCCTTTCTCTCTGCGCCTGCGCACCGGCACCGGCGGAAAAGCCGGAGGAGCAGCCGGGGAAGTCTCCCGATACTGCGGAGCCTATGTCGCCCGACCCGGAGCCCGTGACGCCGGACCCTGCAACTGCGACGCCGGACCCGACAAAAGGGGAAGACGGCGCCGGAACCGGGGATAACGACATAAAAGAGGAAAAGACCGTTTTCGATTTGTATGATGAGTTTCTTGCAGCTCCGGTTGTTGTCCCTGACAGTTTTCAGGTTTCTTTTCCGTCATACCCTGAAAATGCTCCGGAGACTGCTGATGGCTTATACTTTTCTTGCAGAAACGCCAACCTATACATCAGTTCTTCTTCAACTGTGCATTATACTTTCTATGTGCTTTCGGAAAAGCCTGTAGACGAAAACAAGTTTGACTTTAAGTCCGGACTGAGGGCACAAACAGGTTACTCCTTTGAAGAGGTTTTTCTGGAAGGATATAAAGAGAATGCGGCTTCTTTGTATTCCGCAAATGAGTATCACTGTTTGGCTTCAACTGCAGATTGGAAACAGTTTGCTTGGCTTATGGATAAGTATATGAACTCCGAAAGGGATTCAGATACATTTGTGTATTTTCATAAGTATGAAACCTTTGTGAGAAACTCTGAAAAAGAAGCCGCAAGAAGCGCTTACCAATGGAGCCGTGAATTGCCGAAGTTTTACGCTTATAAAGTTGAAGTTACCTTTAGCGGGACCGCTGTCAGTGAGACTACGGATACCGTTACAATTGCGGTTAAGGGGAAGCAATATAAGGTAAACTGCGGTTGCATTAGGGCAGGTGGAGATAGCCAGATAAGGAATGCTTCGTCGCTTGCCTACGGTGGCGGAGTAATGGCTGCCGGGGTTAATCCTTATGCTCATGAAATTGTAAGAGAAAAGGACTCAAATCTGATAATCTTTCAGGCAATGGATAATATCACGGTGTTGGGCCTGGAGGTTGAGGACGGCAGCGGAAAACTAAGGGTTGAAGATATCAACCTGACTATAAATCGCTCCGACGGCAAAACCGAAAACGTTGACCTGGAGGAAGGCGACGCATTTTCAATGTTTAAGGGTGATAGAGTCCGCATTTCTTGCAAGTTGTATGACTCGGATGCTGTAGGAATTGTTTACACTGGAAATTATATGGTTCGGGTTAAGTATAAAACAGTTGATGGAAAGACGGAATATGCGGGCAGGGATCTATATTTTGGGCAGAGGACGAACCTGTATCAATTGTATCTTTCATTTTTTCAAAATGTAGATTTTGGCCCTCTTTATGAGTACGTAATGTTTCCTTTCCACGTGAGTTCCTGGTATCGGACACAGCATTATAAGCCTGTTCCCGGGGGTAACCAGAGAGAGGAATACTTATTGCTAAGAGAATTCTTCGGCGTGGCGTAAAACCCCCACAACAACACAACCCCGGCGGCTTCCGCCGCCGGGGAAAAGAAAAACCGCCTGCCTGCGCAGACGGTGTTTTTTTATTCCTCCCGGAGTATCTGCACCCCGGCGGAGCAGCCCAGGCGGTCCGCTCCGGCGGCTATGAGCTCCAGGGCGGCCTTCCTTGTGCGGATGCCCCCGGCGGCCTTCACCTTTACGGCGGGGCCACATTCGGCCTTCATGAGGGCCACGTCCTCCGCCCTTGCCCCGGCGGGGCCGAAGCCCGTGGAGGTCTTCACAAAGTCGATGCCCACCCGGGCGGCCGTGTGGCACACGGCCTCAATGTGTATGGGCGCCAGATAGCAGGTCTCAAGTATGACCTTGCATTTTGCCCCCCGGCTGTGGCACAGCTCCGTCAGCATTTCCATCTCCCGGCGGATATAGCTCAGTTCCCCGTCCAGGAGCTTTGAGATGTTCAGAACGTAGTCGATCTCCGTAGCCCCGTTATCTATGGCGTTCTTCGCCTCAAACACCTTGGTCTCCACGGTGTTCTGCCCCAGGGGGAAGCCCACCACCGTGCATACCGCCACGGCGCTGCCCCGGAGCAGGGCGGCGCAGGTGCGCACATGGCAGGGGTTCACGCAGACGGAGGCGAAGCCGTACTCCCTGGCCTCGGCGCAGAGCTTTTCCATATCCTCCCGGGAGGCGGTGGGCTTGAGATTGGTGTGGTCGATCATGGCGGCCAGCGCTTTGTTATCCATATTTATCCTTTCTCTGCGGCCTTTACCCGCAGCACTCCGGCGGATACCGTGAACCGGACGTTCACCCCGCCGTAGGTGAGGCCGTATTCCTTCTCCCCGTCCCGGGCGTAGGCCGGCCGGGGGTCGTGGCTCAGCACCGCCAGCAGGGCGGGCCGCACCTCCTCCGGTACCGCCCGGAGCAGCTCCGGCGGGAAGTCCACCGTCACAGTCCGCTCCGAAAGCCCCGCCGTCCAGCCCGGGGCCGCAGTCGGTACGGCGTCGGCGTAGGCCAGGTAGGGCTTTATGTCGTAGACAGGGGTACCGCTCATCAGGTCCGCACCCCTGACCCGCAGGGCAAGGCGGCCCTCATGCTCCTCAATCCCCGCCAGCTCCACGCAGGAGAGGGCCAGGGGGTTGGGCCGCACCGGGGACCGGGTGGCGAAAACGCCCATGCGCCGGTTGCCCCCCAGCCTGGGGGGCCGCACCGTGGGGGACCAGGGCTTCCCATAGGAGCCGGAAAAGCCCCAGATGAGCCACAGGTGGGAAAAGCCCTCCAGCCCCCGCAGAGCCTCCGGGACCGCAAACTCCGGCTCGAAGACGATGAGGGTCTCCGCCTGGGGCACAACTCCCGCCTGCCGGGGCACGCCGAATTTTTCGGCGTAGCCGTTTACGGCCCGGGCGATGGGCTGGAGCGTCAGCTCCCCGCTCACTGCTCCAGACTTCCCAGGAAGGGCGTCACAAGGGTTGCAATCATGGCCAGGGCGCACAGCACCATGAAGACGATGACGCCCACATTGCCATAGGTGGCCGGGGCGGCCTCACCCTTCTGCAGCTCCTCTTCGGGCCTGCGGAAGGCGATGTTCTTCCGGGCCTTCAGAAGCAGGATGACGCCCACGATGATAAGGGCCAGCAGGGCGATGAGGTACACAAAGTAGGCCACGAAGCCGCCCATGTTGGCCTCCGTAATGACGGTGGCCGGGTCGGCGCCGTTCTCAACGGCCTCCAGGGCCTCCATATCCATCATGCCGATGATCCAGGGGCCCACCACGGAACCGATGAAGTTGATGAAAACGTGCATGATGACCGTGTAGATGAGCTTGCCGGAGCGCACGTAGACGTAGCCGAAGATGAGGCCCAGGGCAAAGGCGTAGAAGAACTGGAACAGGTTCATGTGGAACAGGCCGAACATGAGGGCGGAGAAGAGGATGGCGTTCTTCTCGCCGTACCGGGCGGTTTTGCCGATGAGGTAGCGGCGGAAGATGAGCTCCTCAAAGAAGGGGCCCACGAACACCATGAACAGTATCCGCAGCCAGCTGTCGCTGGCGATGAGGCTCTCCAGGGGGTTCTGGGCGGCGCCGCCGGACAGAAGGGAGGAGAGCACCGTGCCGATAATGTTGCCGATGTACATGACCGGGATGCAGATGATGATGGCCCGCAGAAGGTCTGCGCCGGTGAAGCGGGCGGGGCCGGCCTCATAGTCCGGCAGCCTCTTCATGAGCACGATGGCCAGGGGCACGCCCACGGCATAGATGGGAAGGAAGTTGCCCAGCCAGAAGAGCCAGCCGGGAACGGTCTCCATGGTGTTCATCACGGCGCCGACGATTACCTGCAGCACGCTGGAGGCCAGCATCAGCACGATAAGGGCCAGGCCGCAGCGGGAAAAGACGCTCTTGGCCTTGCTGCGGAGCTCAATGCGCTCCGGGGTGTTTTCAAGTTCCATTTTTCTTATCCTCCAAGTTTTTTATTCTATGGGCAGGCCGGTCAGATACCGGCGGAGCATATCAAGGGCGGTGTTGGCCGCCTGGAGCCTTATCCTGCGCCGGTCCCCCGCCAGCTGCAGCCGGCGGCAGAAGGTCCGGGCGGAGGCGGAGAGGGCCACGTACACAAGGCCCACGGGGTTTCCTCGGTCGTCGGAGTCGGGCCCCGCCACGCCGGTTATGCCGATGCCCAGGTCGGCGCCGAAGCGGGCCCGGACGCCCATGGCCATCTGCCGGGCAACGGACTCGGAGACGGCGCCCTCCTCGGTGAGGGTGTCCCCGTCCACGCCTAAAAGGTCCTCCTTGGTGTCGGCAGCGTAGGTCACGGCGCCTCCCCGGAAGACGGCGCTGGAGCCGGGGACGGAGGTTATAAGCTCGCTCACAAGGCCGCCGGTGCAGCTCTCGGCGGCGGCCAGGGTCTTGCGGTTTGCTTTCAGAAGGCTTACGGCGGTCTCCTGGAGGCTGGCGAAGGTGTCCGTGTAGACAACGTCACCCAGCCGGCGCCGTATCTCCTGCGCCACAGGCTCGATTTTTCTCATGGCCTGGGCCTCGGTGTCGCCGGCGGCGGTTATCCGCAGGCAGCACTCACCGTCCCCGGCGTAGGGGGCCACGGTGGGGTCCGTTCCGGCGGTCAGGTCGGAGACCAGGGAGTCGGCCTTGCTCTCGCC
>JAFPTE010000101.1 GCA_017400415.1 Oscillospiraceae bacterium | reverse complement strand
TGGGGTTCTGCTCGGCGGGCTTGGGATTGGCGGGGGCCGGGTTGGGATCGCCCTTGGGGGGCTCATTGGTGGGGCCGCCGTTCTGGGCGGGGCCGCAGGCGGCCACAGTGGCCACGATGAGCGCCAGCGCCATCAGAAGAACGAGAATGTTGCGCATGCTTTTTTTCATTTTCCTATATCCTCCCAAATACAATTCGGTATTCCGGAATAAGACCAGATACCTTATATAATATTAGCATTAAGAACAAGTTTTTGTTGATTTCAGCATATTCTGTCGTTTTGCCGTCATGAATTGCAATCATAATAACGAAAAAACAATCCTGCATCCATAAGGCGCAGGATTGGGATTGCCATTAAATTACCTGTTCTGCCTGGGCGGCGGCCTCTGCGTTTTCCACAGTCGGCACGTCCGGATAGTCCGTCAGTACAGGCATGGGCAGGGACTGCATGTACTCATGCATGGCCTCCGCCACACGCTTTCCGTTGGCCACTGCTTCCACCACGGTGCGGGCGCCGGAGGCGGCGTCACCGGCGGCGAAGACTCCCGGCCGGGAGGTGTGGCCGTCGGCGTCCACGGTGAGAAGACCCTTGCCGGTGGTGTCGATGCCCCTGGTGGTGGTGACCAGGTTGCTCTCGGCCCCCTGGCTGATGGCAATGATGACGCCGGTGCAGGGGTAGAGCTTTTCCGTGCCGGGAACGGGGACGATGCGGCCGTCCTCATCCCTTTGGCTGTCTGCCAGGATGACGCCGTCATCCCGTATCTCACGGGTGACCTTGTTCATGATGAAGTCCACGCCCTCAAGCCTTGCGTAGCTCTGCTCGTACTGGCTGGCGGTTACAGTGTCCGTCAGGTTCACGCAGGAGACGAAGCGGGCACCGTTCCGGACGGCGGTGCGGGCGCAGTCCATGGCGGAGTTGCCGGTGCCGATTACCATGATGCGCTCACCCAGCCGGAAGGCCCTGGGGCTGGCCAGGTAGTTGATGGCGTAGGTCACATGGCCCAGGCTCTCGCCCCGGATGTTCAGCCGGTTGGGTTTCCAGAGTCCGGCGCCTACGAATACGGACTGGTACCCGTCCCGGAACAGGTCGTCAATGGTGATGGCGCTGCCTATGTAGGTGTTGGGCCGGAACTGAATGTCCTTCAGCTCCAGGTGCCGGTAGGCAAAGTCGTCCAGCACTGCGTCCGGCAGGCGGAAGTCCGGTATGCCGTAGCGCAGAACGCCGCCGATCTTGTCCCGGCTGTCGAAGATGGTGACGCCGTAGCCGTACCGGGCCAGGATGATGGCGATGGTGAGGCCTGCAGGGCCGGCGCCGATGACGGCGGCCTTCCGGCCGTTGGGCTTTGCGGGGCCCTTCACCATCTGGTATGCGTAGGTGGTGGAGATATAGTTTTCGATGATGGAGAAG
Source organism: Oscillospiraceae bacterium (assembly GCA_017400415.1). Taxonomy (GTDB): domain Bacteria; phylum Bacillota; class Clostridia; order Oscillospirales; family Oscillospiraceae; genus RUG626. The sequence goes on along the minus strand of JAFPTE010000101.1, from coordinate 2,585 downwards.
TGGACAGGGGTCTCCTTGATGCCGCGGATGCAGTGGCCCTCGCACTGCTTCTCGTGGTTGCAGACCAGGGAGCAGACCGTGGTCAGGGGGTTGTTCTCAAAGAGCATCCAGCCGGCGTCGTTGAGCCTGCCGGCCTTCATGAGGCGTATTACCTCGGGAATGTTGGTGTGGATGGGGCAGCCCTCCTGACACCGGGGCTTTTTGCAGCCCAGGCAGCGGTTTGCCTCCTCCATAACGTGAAGTGCCATATGAGTCCTCCGGGGATTATATTTTCTTATAAATCATACCGCAAAACCGGCCAAAAGGCAATGGGAAAAGTTACATATCCCCCTCATTTTGAGGACGGCTGCTTTTTCAGCAGGAACATGAAGCCGAAGCAGGCGATTATCTGAAAAACCGTGCTGAAGGGCACCGCCAGGCCTATGGAGAAGAGGGTGCCCACGGCCACCCCGGCCACGTCCGCTGTCCGGGCAAACTTGCCCACCACCAGCAGGTCCACTGCTCCGTAGAGGGCCTGCAGAAGCAGGGCCAGCAGAATGGGCAGGGAGAAGCGGATAAGGGGGCCGACTATGGGCCCCTTCGTGAGATTAACGCTGTTTTGTTCCATTTTTCCTCCAACAGAAAAAGCCGGACAAGGACATGAGCATTCCAGCCCATACCCTTATCCGGCTTGCCATTTCCCGTGAATGATTTGCCCTCCGAGGCGGAGGGATTATATCAGAGCCCGCCGAAATTGTCAACAAAAAACTATCTGACCCAGGCCTCCAGAGCCGCCAGTGCGGCGGAGGTGCTGCCGGAGGGCAGGCCCTCCAGGTAATTCCACAGGGCGGAGACCATGCGCCCCTCCGTAATGCTGAAGGCAACAAAGGGCTCCGCCGTGGTCACCACCAGGGCGCCCACGCCGTCCCGGCAGAGCAGCACCGCTCCCGGGGTACGGGCGCCGCAAACGGGCTCCTTCATCTCCAGGCAGGCCCGGATAACGGGGCTCAGCTCCTTTGGCGAGGAGGCCCGGACGATATCCATAAGCGGCTTGCAGAGTCTGGCGTAGGCCTCAAACTCCTCCGTCAGGGCGGCCACGGCACTCTTGTCCCGGAGAAGCAGATTGAGGCGGTTTCCCTGCTGCCCGGTCACGCTGTGGCTTATGAAGGCCTGCCGGTCCCGGGCGATGAAGATGGTCCTTCTGCATATGCCGTCCCGAAGCCGGGGGCAGTACAGGGGCTCAATGGCGCCGGAGAGATAGAGGGGCAGCCAGGAACGCACCGCCTCCCACATCTCGCTGCCGTCCCGGCTGATGGAGTGGATAATTTTGATCCTGCCGCCGTGCTCGATAAGACTGCTCATGAGCCCCAGCCAGCTCCGGGCGAAGGAGGGGTCCTCCACCAGCCAGCTCATATCCTCGTCAGAGCGCAGCAGGAGCTCGTGGGGCTCCCCGTCGCCCGCCAGGTCCGTCAGGAAGGCAAAAACTCCGTCCCGCTTGCCCTTGGCGCCGTAATAGGTCATGGCCTCCATGGCGGTGCCGGGCTCCGCCCCATAGGAGCGTCCGGCGGGCTGGGTGCGCATGGCCTCCGCAAGGCCCTTCAGCATCTCCTCCAGGGGGCTGGGGGTCCTGGGCTTACTGGTGAGGAAGGCCAGAAGGGCACCCTCTGCCTCCTGCCGGTTCTCCGGCCAGGCGGGCAGACTCATGGCCTCCGCCAGAAGCTTTTTCTGGTAGTCGTTCTGGACCCGGCCCGCCAGATACGCCGCCGCCGGGGCCAGGAAGGGCTGGCCCGTAGGCAGGCCCCGCTTGCCGTTTCTTATCCTGCTGATGTATGAGGGATCGAAGCTCAGGGCCCTGCCCAGAGCCGCATTTCCCGTGCCTGTGATCCGCATTATCAAATCAAGCTTTTCCGCATAGCTCTCCGCCATAAGCTTACCTCCTGGCATGACAGGCACGGTTCGTGCCGCCAAATTGTCACAAGAAAAAGGCCTGTTCCTGTTTCTTTAATACCGGGGATAAAGTAAAATAAAACTGCGGCACAGGGGGCTGTGCCCTCTCTTACATAATACAGAATTGTGCGGCAAAGTCAACACCTTTTGTCCGATTCCTGCCCCGAGCAGGGAAAAAAGGAGGATTAAGCATGGATAATCAGACAGTACTTGAAACCGGAGCGGCACCGGACAATCCGGCCTCTGTCCAGGCCGGCGAGGTGGCCTTTGACACCGGCATTGGGGAGGAGGAGCGGCCCCGGAATCCCCTCCAGGTCATCGGGGACGGGGCAAGGACCCTTTTTTCAAACGTCATAGGCACGTTTAAAAATCCCATGAGCCTTATCCCTGCCGGGGTGATTGCGGTTTTGTGGATCGTGCTGACGGCCCTGAAGGCCGGGGGCATAAACCCGGCGCCCGTCGGGGCCCTGTCCTTTCTGAGCTTTGCGGACGCAGGGGTCGGCGGCGGGGCGGTGAAGACCCTGGGCGGCCTTGTGGGCAAGGGCGTCTTCGTGGCGGCCGTCTACCGGGTCATCGGCATGTTCACAAAAAAGGAGAAGGGTGAGAAGCGGGGACTTGTGGACACCCTCAGGGGCGCCTTCGCCTTTGACCTGGCTGAC
>JAFPTE010000100.1 GCA_017400415.1 Oscillospiraceae bacterium | reverse complement strand
CTTCATATCGTCGCCGAAATAGTAGTCCGCCGCAGAGCCCGTGACCGTGCACTCATAGGTGAGGCCCTTGTCCTGGCACTGGCCGTTGATGATTATGTTGATCTGCTCCAGAAAATCCGAGAACAGGAATTCCTCGTTCTTCAATACCATCCTGCCGGACTCGATGCGGCTCATATCCAGTATGTCGTTGATAAGGCTCAGCAGGTGCCGGGCGCTGGCGCCGATTTTTTCCAGCTGCTCCCGGGTCTGGGGCTGCAGCTCCGGATTCCGCAGGGCGATGTTGTCCAGGCCGATGATGGCGTTCATGGGGGTGCGGATCTCGTGGCTCATGTTGGAAAGGAAGCTGGTTTTGGCCCGGCTGGCGTCCTCCGCCAGGGCTTTCTCCACCTCTATCTGCTTCTCACGCCTCTGCATCCGGGCGTTGATATCGAAAAGTATCAGCAGGGCCCCTACGATAAGGGCCATCTGGATGATGATGGCAATGCCGAAGGAGGTGTTTATCTTCTCCATGGTCTCCTGCAGATAGGCGTAGGAGGGCTTTGTGGCGGCGGTGACCGTATCCACTCCGGCCCGGGCCAGCAGGTCCGTATAGTAGGTCTGGATGGGCACGATGGAGTTTTCGATGGCGTTTTCCGTGGTCTGGCGCATCCAGACGCTGGAGGTGAAGATTATAAGGCCCAGGAGAATGACCCAGGCCACGGTGGAACGGCCGAAGCGCCGCTCCTTATCCTTTTTGAGTATGCCCCGGAAGTACAGAAAGCCCAGGATGCTCCAGAAGGCCAGGATAAGATAGCTCTCCGTTGCCAGGGTCTTGACGGAGGTGATGTTTGGGATAAGGAATTCCAGGGCGAAGAGCAGGGATATGACCACGCCCAGAATACCCAGGACGCTGCGGCCGGTCTTCTTCTCCTGCCGGGCAAGCTTCCAGGCGGAGGCGGAGGCGAAGGCATAGGCGATGGTGGCGCCTACGGTGGTCACGTCCACAATCCAGCTGATGGCTGTTCTGCCCAGGAAGGGCAGCACGGCGGAGACTGCCATTATGGCCAGGATGGCGTTCCGGGGCACGTTGTCCCCCTCCCGCTTTCCCAGCCAGGCGGGCAGGAGAGAGTCATCGGACATGGAGGTAATAAGCCGGCTCAGGGCGATATAGTTGCCGATAAGGCCCGTGAAGATGGCCCCCAGGGCGGCCAGGCACAGTATTACGGAGCCGGCGGTGCCCAGGGCGCTCTCAGCGGCGAAGAAGGCAGGCTGGGAGGCGGTGCCCGAAAACTCGCCCATCTTTTCCACGTACTCCGGCCAGGAGCCTATGCCGTTGGGCATGGCGGTAACGGCCAGGAGGGTCAGCATGATATAGGCGGCTGTGGCGGTGACCACGGACACGGCCAGGATGGGGAAGGTGCGCTTTAGGGGGAATTTCGCCTCTGCTGCGGAGTGGGAGATGGATTCAAAGCCCACGAAGGCCCAGGGGGCCAGGGCAAAGATGGTGAACACCCCGCCAAAGGGGCTGTGGGCAGGGGCAAAGGCCGGGGTCATGGCCCCGGTTCCGCCCTTGGCCATACCTGCGGCAAAGCAGATGGCCGCCCCGACCAGCAGCACCAGGGCCATGACTCCCTGTACCCACTGGGACAGGCTCCGGCGCAGGCAGATAAAGGCTGCAATGACCAGAGAGAACACTGCCAGCAGTATCTCCCCGAAATAGATATGGAACCCGGCCACCACGTAGTCAAAGCCGAACTGGAAGGTGCTGCCCAGGACCGTTCTGGCGATAAGGGGCAGGGCCGTGGCGTTGGCCCAGATTATGGCCACGTAGGTCAGCAGCATAAACCAGGCGGAGATGAAGCCGTGGTCATAGCCGAAGGTGTTTTTGGTGTAGCTGTAAACTCCCCCGCTGCCGGCAAAGCGGTTCATAAGGTAGTGATAATTAAGGCCCAGCACCAGCATGACAAGGCCACCCAGGGCAATGCCCAGGGCGGTGCCCACGGGGCCGGCCACAGGCAGGAAGGTGGTGCCCGGCATAACAAAGGCGCCCCAGCCCACGCTGCAGCCGAAGGAAAGGGCCCAGGCTCCCAGGGGGGTCAGATAGGCTCTTGATGAAGTCTTTCCCTCTGCATTGGAAGGCAACACGAACTCATATCCTCTCTGTAATTGAGATTATAACTGTGCTTCGTACTCTTTGACTGCTTCGGCCACCTTGGCGTACAGGGCCTGGACGGAGTCTATTTTTTCCCGGATCTCTGTGTCTGTCATGGTCCTCTCGTGGCCGGGCCTGAATTCCTCCGTTATCTGGGAGGCCAGGCGGCAGATTTCCACCAGGCCCAGGTTGCCGGAGACGCCCTTCAGGGCGTGGGAGGTCTCAAAAAGGGCGGCGGGGTCCATAGTCTCACCGGCCTTCACGAGGGAGCTCACCACCTCACTGCCGGAGAATTTGCGAATGTGCTTATCAACAAGCTTTTCCACTCTGAGAATGCGGATGACCTGCTCATAGTCGCCGTCGATTTCGCTGTAAAGCTCCTTAAGTGTCATATTTTCAGCTCCTTTTTATGGTTAATTCCTTTTCGATAAGGCGCTCGAACTCCTCCGGAGGCAGTGGCCGGGAGAAGAGGAAGCCCTGGACCAGGTCGCAGTTGCCGTCCCGGAGGATCTTCAGCTGGCCCTCGGTCTCCACGCCCTCGGCCACCACCTCTACCTTCAGGTATTTGGCTATGTCCAGCACCAGGGACACCAGGCGGCGGTCGGTCTCGCTGGTCTCCAGGTTCCGGATGAACTTCATATCCATCTTGAGCACGTCCACCGGCATATCGGAGAGCATGTTCAGGGAGGAGTAGCCGGAGCCGAAGTCGTCCAT
>JAFPTE010000099.1 GCA_017400415.1 Oscillospiraceae bacterium | reverse complement strand
GTACCCGACTTCAAATCCACCGGCATCACCGACGGCCTGCGCACCTATGACTGGCCCGTGGTGATCCGTGCCGTGAACACTGTGGACGCCGTCACCGCCGAGGTGGCCGAACTTGATTTCAAGATGATGGCCCATATCGTGGAGCGCATCACTCACGAGGTCAAGGGCGTCAACCGGGTGCTTTGGGACCTCACCCCCAAGCCCACCGGGACCATCGAGTGGGAATAAAGATCCCATTGCATATAAACCCCGGGCTGTCCGGATCTTTTCGGATCCGGGCAGCCCGGGGTTTTTCTCATGTGAATGCAGCATAAAAGCTGAGTTCGCTCAGAGGATACGATCCTTGAAATATCCCTCGGCGCAGTAGATCGCCGCGGCGGGATTGTGACCGGTGACCCGGTCCTTTGCCACCAGGGTGGTGACCAGAGCGTCGGAATATTTATAGAACATGGAATCGTGGCCCACACACAGCCCCAACGCGATGTTGAACTGGGTGTTCTGCGCATTGAGCAGCTTTGCCTGGGCGATAGGGTTGCACATGGGCTCAAACTCTCCCGGATGGACCTTTCTGTCCGGGGCTATACCCACCTTCGTCTTGTCTATACCGCCGGTCTTGCAGATGACAGATACGACCTCCAGCCCGGCCCGGCGCAGCAGAGAATCCACCACGGCGGCCTCCTTGCGCAGTCCCCGGCAGAATGCCAGGCCGACGCGCTTATAGCCCATACGCAGGCACAGCTCTATTGTCTCCTTCAGCCGGGGCCACTGACAATACCCCAGGGCCTCCAGCTCGGAGGCTGTGACGTAAAAATCATGGTTCTCCGGCAGAGCATAGGCCGCAAAGGCCTCGTCCATCAGTTCCCTGTCCCGCATGGGACAGTTTTTCGGCAGGTTTTCCTTCTCTTCATTGCTGCAGGCACGGACAGCGCAGCCGGCACAGGTATAATACATATGATCTCCTTATGAATCGGCGGAGGGCCCGAAGCCCTCCGCCTTGCGTTTTACTTGATGAAGCTGACGTGCTTGCAGATCTCTTCGATGGCGGCGTCCTTCTTCTGGTTGTAGGTCACCTTGTTCTCCTCGAACATGTTGCGGCCCTCGGTGTCGATGGACACGATCAGGGGACCGAATTCCTTGACCTTACAGCACCAGAGGGTCTCGGGCATACCCAGCTCATCCCAGTGATGCTCGGCGATGCGCTCCACCTCGGTGGCAGCCAGAACGGCGCAGCCGGCGGGGAACACGCAGTGGATGGCCTTGAAGTTCTTGCAGGCGTACTCGGTGTTCTCCTTCATGCCGCCCTTGCCGATAATGACCTTGACGCCGGTCTGCTCCACGAATTCCTTCTCGAACTTCTCCATTCGCATGGAGGTAGTGGGGCCGACGGAGACCATCTCCCAGGCGTCCTCTTTCCCGGGGATGGGGCGGACGATGGGTCCGGCATGGAAAATGGACTTGCCGTGCAGGTCCACGGGCAGCTCCCGCTTGCCTTCGATAAGACGGCGGTGGGCCACGTCGCGGCAGGTCACCATATCGCCGTCGAGATAAATGATATCGCCGATGTGGATATCAGCCAGATCCTCGTCGGTCACCGGAGTGATGAGGACTTTTTTCCCGTTTCTCAGTTCTACCATTACAAAGTCACCCCCGAATGAGTTGTCACAGTTGCGTTGAGATCCTTGTCAAAGATCACGTGGCCACGGCGGTGAGACCAGCAGCCCACGTTCACCGCCACGCCGATGGC
>JAFPTE010000098.1 GCA_017400415.1 Oscillospiraceae bacterium | reverse complement strand
TCTAACCGGGGCGCTTTTTTTATGCGCTTTTGCCCTGCTTCATCAGAATATCCATGGCCTCCACGTAGCCGGCGAAGCCCTTGCCCTTTACAGTGGCAATGCAGGCCGGGCGGATGTAGGAGATTTTTCTGAACTCCTCCCGGGTGTCCGGGTCGGAGATATGGACCTCCACCGTGGGAATGCCCACGGCCTTAACGGCGTCCAGAAGGGCCACGGAGGTGTGGGTATAGGCCCCGGGGTTAATGATGATGCCGTCGGCCACCCCGTAGGCGTCCTGAATGGCGTCCACCAGGGCCCCCTCGTGGTTGGACTGGACGAAGGCTACCCGGACCCTGCGCTCCTCCGCCTCACGCTTTATGAGCTCCACAAGGTCATTGTAGGTGCCGGAGCCGTAGATATGGGGCTCACGGATGCCCAGCATATTGAGATTTGGGCCGTTTATGACCAGTATTTTCAAGTGATGTTCCTCCTGTCTGAAAACTCCGCCCATACAGCCTCCGCCGCCCTTTCCGGCGTGCGGGTGTTGGGTATGAGCGCATCACGGAAGGCCTCGTACATAGGCCTGCGGACCTTCTGCATATTCTCCAGGGCCGCCCGGTCCCGGCTCAGGGGCCGCCCGGCGGTGGCCAGGCTCTCCAGGGGCCGGCTGATTTCGTAAATCCTGCCGTTCTGATGCAGAAGGGGGTAGTTCTCCGGCCTGGTGACGGCGCCGCCGCCGCAGGCGATGATAACGCCGCTTTGCTTTCCCAGCTCTCCCAGGACCCCGGTCTCCCGGGCCCGGAAGCCGGTCTCGCCCTCCCGAGCAAAAATCTCCGGAATGCTCATGCCGGCCTTTTCGGAAATGAGCCTGTCGGCGTCATACCAAAGTCTGCCGGTCATGCGGCTCAGTATCCGGGCAACGGTGGTCTTGCCGCTTCCCGGCATGCCGATGAGCACAATGTTCTCCTCCCTCCTTCTGAGGGCGGAGAGCACCGCCAGGGCGGCGGCATCGGAAATGGGGGCGCCCGTGAAGAGCTCCCGGGCCCGCTTTGCCTGCCATACCAGCATGGAAAGGCCGGACACGCAGGGCACCCCCAGCCTCTCCGCCTGCAGCATGAGCCCCGTGCGGCAGGGGTTATACACCACGTCCGCCACGCCGCACAGGCCCGGAAACAGCTCCAGATCCAGGGGCGATGCAGGGCAGTTCGGGTACATGCCCACGGGGGTGGTGTTTACAATTATCTCTGCGTCGGAGTGCCGGCTCAGGTTGGAGTAATTATCCTCTCCGGAGCGGGATATGTGGGTCACGGACCGGGCTCCCAGCCTTTTTGCCCCGCAGGCGGCGGTCCTTGAGGTGCCGCCGGTGCCTAAAATGAGCACCTTCCGTCCCTGAAAGACTATGCCTGCGGAGCCGACCATATGCATAAAGCCGTCGATGTCCGTGTTGTAGCCGAAGAGCCTGCCGTCCCGGTTCACCACCGTGTTCACGGAGCCAATGGCCACTGCCTCCCCGGATATCTCGTCCAGGTGCTCCATGACCGCCATCTTGTAGGGTATGGTCACGTTGATGCCCTGAAACTGCCGCCTTTCAAGAAAGCCGGCCACGTCCTCCGGCTCCAGCTCAATAAGACTGTAGCTCTCCGCACCCAGGGCACGGTGTATCTCCGGGGAATAGCTGTGGCCCAGCCTGCGGCCCAGAAGGCCGAACTGCACCGGCTCCATCAGAATTCACCGTAGTTGCCCAGGTAGCAGAACTCCGGGCACTGCCGCTCCAGCTCGGAGAGCATGCTGACCACCCGCTCATCCCGGACGGAGCCCTCAAACTCGAAGAAGAAGCGGAACTCAAAGTCGTGGCCCACCATCGGCCGGCTCTCCAGCTTCAGAAGATTCAGCTCCAAAGCCGCCAGCCGGGCCAGAATGTCGTAAAGGGAACCGGGCCGGTGCTCCAGAGCCAGAATGAGGCTGATGCGGTTGGCACCGGGGTAGACCCGGGGGGTCTTGGTGATGACTATGAAACGGGTATAGTTGTTGTCGCTGTTCTGGATATTCGCCGGCAGGGCCTCCAGACCGTATAGCCCGGCGCAGTCCGAGGAGGAGATGGCTGCCGCACCCCGGTTTTCGCTTTTGGCCACCAGCTCCGCCGCCAGGGCTGTGTTAGGCTCGGAGATGACCTTCACCCGGCTTCCCAGGCTCTTCAGGAAGGCGCTGCACTGGCCCAGGGCCTGCTCGTGGGAGTGGATCTCCGTTATCTCGGAAAGGCTCACCCCGGGTTTCACCAGGAGCCGGTGGCTTATGCACAGGCGCTTTGAGCGGATTATGGACACATTTTTCCGGCGGATAAGGTCGTAGACCTGCTGAACGGAGCCGTTGGAGCTGTTCTCAATGGGCAATACGCCGTAGCGGCACAGGCCGGACTCCACAGCGTCAAAAACGCTCTCGAAGGTCTTGAAGAACATGAGGCTGCCCCGGGGGAAGATGGCGTCGGCGGCCATCTGGGAGTAGGCCCCCTCCACGCCCTGGCAGGCCACGGTGCCGCTGTCCGGGAAGAGCTCCCCGTCGGGGCAAAGGGAGGCGGCAATCTTCTCCCGCAGGGGAGAGCTGCCTTCCGTAAGAGGCGCCTGGCAGGAGCGGCTCAGCTCAAAAAGAGTGGTGTAGAGCCGGTGGGCGTAGGGGGCAAGGTCACCGCTTTCCGCCATGACCCGGTCCAGAATCTCCCGCTCCCGGGCCCGGTTCAGAACGGGCAGCCCCGCCTGGGCCTTGTACTGCCCCACCTGGCGGCAGAGCTCCATCCGCCTGAGGAAGGCCCCCAGAAGGGCCTCGTCCGCCAGGTCGATTTCTTTTCTGATTTCAGATAGCTCCATTTTTCTCCTCCAGAATAAGGTCCAGCAGGGCTGCGGCGCAGGCAGCCTCCATAACCGGCACGGCCCGCACCGCAATGCAGGGGTCGTGCCGCCCTTCGATTGTAAGTGCTGCGTTCTCACGGCCGGCCAGGTCCACGGTTTTCTGTTCCCGGGCGATGGACGGGGTGGGCTTCACGGCACAGCGGAAAACGATGGGCATGCCGTCCGAAATGCCCCCCAGAATGCCCCCGCAGTTGTTGGTTTCCGTAACTATCCGGTCCCCCTCCATGCGGAAGGGGTCGTTATTCTCGCTGCCCCGGCGGCGGCTGCCGGCAAAGCCGGAGCCGAACTCCACGCCCTTCACGGCGGGAATTCCGAAAAGGACCCGGGCCAGACGGTTTTCAATTCCGTCGAACATAGGCGAGCCCAGCCCGGCGGGAACGCCCACGGCTGCGCACTCAACGGTGCCGCCTATGCTGTCGCCCTCCTGCCGCACGGTGCGGATAAGCTCCGCCATTTTCTCCCCGGCCCTGTCGTCCAGAACGGCCAGGGGCTTTTTTGCGGCTGCCTCAAGGAGCTCCGGCGTGGGCAGGAGAGGGAAGGGCTCATCCTCAATATCCCCCACGCTCATAAGGTGGGCCCCAACGGCAATGCCCCGGCGGGAGAGAAGCTGCTTTGCAATGCCCCCGGCGATGCACAGGGGTGCCGTGAGCCTGCCGGAGAAGTGGCCTCCGCCCCGCATATCCGTCTCCGGCCCGTAGCGGAGCCGGGCGGTGTAGTCTGCATGTCCGGGCCGGGGGGTCCGGGCGAATTTATCGTAGTCCCGGCTTCTCTGATCCGTGTTTTCAATGATGGCGCAAAGGGGTGAGCCGGAGGTGAGGCCCTCCCGGAGGCCGGAGATGAACCGGGGCCTGTCCGCCTCGTTCCTGGCGGTGCCCAGGTCCGTGCCGCCGGGCCTGCGGCGGCTCAGGAAGGCGTATAGCTCCTCCTGGTCTATTATCTCCCCGGCGGGCAGACCGTCGATGACGCAGCCGATGGCAGGGCCGTGGCTGGCGCCGAAAAGCTGCACCCGAAGCTTTTGACCGAATTCAGATGACATGGTATATACCTCCAAGTCTGCGGTAATCCTCCCAGAAGCGGGGGTAGGACTTGCCCACGGCCTCGGCCCCCTTCAGGACCGTATCGCCGGCGGCCCAGGCGGCCCCGATGGCGGCGGCCATGGCAATGCGGTGGTCCCCCTGGGCGTCCACAGTGCCGCCGGTGAGGGGAGAGGCGGTGACGGAAAGACCGTCGCCGGAAATCTGGGCGCAGCCCCCCAGGCCCAGTATCATATCCCGGACGGTGATGAGCCGGTCGGACTCCTTGAGCCGCAGTCTGCCGCAGCCGGAAAACTCCGAGGTGCCCTTGCCCAGGGTGGCCAGCACCGCCAGAGCGGGCAGCATATCCGGCGTCTGACGAATGTCCGCCCGGAGGGCCCGGGCAGTGCCGGGACTGACGGTGCAGTCGCCGTTTTCGGCCTCGACCCTGGCGCCGAAGGAACGGAGCCTGGCTATGATCTCCTTGTCACCCTGGGCGGACCGGGGCTCCAGCCCCGTGACCCTGACCCTGTTCAGGGCCCCGGCAATGAGGAAGAAGGCGGCGTTTGACCAGTCTCCCTCCGCCTTCACGGCGCCGGGGGAGACGAAAATCATTGGCAGTACCCGGTAGCCCTGAGGGGTCTTGTGTACGTCGACGCCGAAGCGCTCCATGGCGCCCAGGGTCATATCCACGTAGCCCTCGCTCTCAAGGGGGGTGGTAAGAATAATCTCCCCTCCGCCCATGGCCCCCAGGGCGAAGAGCAGGCCCGTCACGTACTGGCTGGAGACGTTCCCGGGCAGGGTGAAGCTCCTGCCGGACATGGGCCCCAGCACCGAAAAGGGCAGCCTGGGCCGGGAGAATACGGCCCCGGCCTCCTCCATGGCGGCCCGCAGGTCTGCAATGGGCCGGTCCGGCAGTCTGCCCCCGCCGATAAACTCTGCCGAGGAGCACAGGGCCGCCGCCACAGGCAGCAGAAACCGCAGGGTGGAGCCGCTCTCGCCGCAGTCCAGGGTGGGCCCCAGGGCGGGCTTTGCTATGGGTGTGACGGTAAAGCAGCCGCCGCTGTACTCTATCACAGCGCCCAGGGCCCGGAGGCACCGGACCGTGGCCTCAATATCCTGGCTGGCGGCGGGGCACTCTATAACGGTCCTGCCCCTGGCCAGGGCTGCGCATATAAGCAGCCGGTGCACGTCGCTTTTGGAGGGGATTGCCTCCACGGTGCCGCTGAGATGGGAGGGGGAGATGAGAAGGTCCATATTACCCCTCCAGCCCCAGGCGGGCAAGCTCGTAAAGCTCGGAGACCGGCATTTTCTTAAGGAAGCACCGGCCGATTGTTTCAATGAGCACCACGGTCACGTCGCCGCCGGTGCGCTTTTTGTCCATGGAAGCCGCCCGGGCAAGGGCCCCTGCATCGTAGGGGCAGGATACGGGCAGGCCGTTTTTGGAATAGATGCGGCAAATCTCCTCCGTGGTGCCCGCCTCCGTAAGGCCCAGCCTTTCCCCGTACCGGGCGGCCATGACGGTGCCCATAGCCACGGCGTGGCCGTGGGCCAGGGTGTAGCCGGAGAGCTTTTCCATGGCGTGGGCCATGGTGTGCCCCAGGTTCAGATACCGCCGGTCCCAGCAGTCCAGGGGGTCCCGGTGCACGTATTCGCCCTTGATGGCCACGCACCGGGCTATGAGCTCCGGCATTTCGGAGCGGTCCAGCCCGTCAAAGCGGAAGAAAAGCTCTCTGTCCGTCAGAATCCCGTACTTAATGCTCTCCGCCAGCCCGTCCCGGAACCATTTCTCCGGCAGGGTGGCAAAGGTGTCCGTGTCGCAGAGGACGGCGGCAGGCTGGATGAAGACCCCGGCCATGTTTTTCCCCGCCCGCAGGTCCACGGCGGTCTTGCCACCTACGGAGGAGTCCACTGCCGCCAGAACGGTGGTGGGCAGCTGCACATAGCTTATGCCCCGCTGATAGACCCCGGCGGCAAAGCCGGTCATATCGCCGGTGACGCCGCCGCCCAGAGCCACAGCCAGGTCGGACCGGGTGAGCCCGGCCTCTGCCATAGCCTCCAGCATATGGCCCAGGGTTGCCAGAGTCTTGGATTTTTCCCCGGCAGGGAAGACGAAGGAGCTCACCCGCAGGCCCGCCTCCTCCAGGCTCCGGCGGACCTGGGCAAGGTACAGGGGCGCCACGGTGCTGTCGGAGACCACAAAGGCGCTGCCGCCCCGGCAAAGGGGGGCAAGAGCCCCGCCGCAGGTGTCCAGAAGCCCCGGGCCCACAGTGACGTCGTACCCGGCGCCCACGTCGATTCTAACGGTTCTTGTCATGAGTTCACGTTCCTTTTTGAAGCTTCCTTAAGCAGTCTGCCCTCCCGCAGCAGGGACTCCATGCTCTCCCGGTCCCCGCCCTCCAGGGCGGCAAGGTACTTCTGCAGATTATCAATGTATAGCCTGAGCTCTCCCGCCAGCATGTCGGAGTTAAAGAAGAAGAGCTCCGTCCATAGCTTTTCGTCCAGCCTGGCCACTCTTGTCAGGTCCCGGAAGGACCCGGCGGAGAAGCCCAGGTGGTTCTGAGCCACCGGGCTCTTTATAAAGGCGCTGGAGGCCACATGGCAAAGCTGGGAGGTGTAGGCGATGACCCGGTCGTGGTGCTCCGGAGTAGTGACCGTGACCCGGCCGAAGCCGATGGAAAGGCAGAATTCCCGCAGGGTTTCCAGAGCCCCCGGGTCGGAGGACTCCGTAGGCGTCAGAATCATGGAGGCCCCGTTAAAAAG
>JAFPTE010000097.1 GCA_017400415.1 Oscillospiraceae bacterium | reverse complement strand
CCTGCGTACCAGCCAGCTGTTCAACACCCCCAATATGTCCCGCTCCGCCTACCGTGCCCATGTGGACGCCTCCAAGTGCGTGGCCTGCGGCAAGTGCGTGGAGGTCTGCCCTTCCGGCGCCGCCCGCCTGGGCCAGAAGCTCTGCAAGGCCGACGGCAGCAAGGTCAAATACCCCATGCGGGACCTGCCGGACGACAATCCCTGGGGCGAGGACCGCTGGGACAAGAATTACCGTGACACCAACAAAACTAACTGCTACGATACCGGCACCAGCCCCTGCAAGACCGCCTGCCCGGCCCACATCGCCGTACAGGGTTACATAAGAATGGCCGCCCAGGGCCGCTATGCGGAGGCCGTCAAGCTCATCCGGCAGGATAACCCCTTCCCTGCCGTCTGCGGCGCCGTCTGCAACCGCCGCTGCGAGGACCGCTGCACCAGAGGCACCATCGATAAGCCTGTGGCCATTGACGAGATCAAGAAGTTCCTTGCCCAGTGGGAGCTGGAGAATCCCCAGGATTACTCCGTCATCTGCGAAAACGGCGAGGGCAAAATGTGGGATGACTACAAAATCGCCGTCATCGGCTCCGGCCCGGCAGGCCTCTCCGCCGCATACTATCTGCGGACCGAGGGCTACCCGGTCACGGTCTTTGAGAAGGACCGGAAGCCCGGCGGCATGCTCATGAACGGCATACCCAACTTCCGCCTTGAAAAGGAAGTTCTGCGGAAGGAAATCGAAATCATCCGGAACCTGGGCGTTGAAATCCGCTGCGGCGTCGAGGTCGGAAAGGACGTTACCCTTGACGAGCTGAGAAGCCAGGGCTACAAGGCCTTCTACGTGGCTATCGGCCTCCAGGGCGGCAGGAAGGCCGGAGTCCCCGGCGAGGACGCCCTGGGCGTCGAGTCCGGCGTAGGCTTCCTGAAGCGGGTAAACCTGGAGGGCTCCGCAGAGCTCGAGGGTGACGTGGTGGTCGTGGGCGGCGGCAACGTGGCTGCCGACGTGGCCCGCACCGCCCTTCGCTGCACGAAGGGCAAGGTCACCATGCTGTGCCTGGAGAGCCGGGAGGAAATGCCCGCCGCCAGGGACGAGGTTAATGAGATTCTTGAGGAGAACATCGAAATCTGCAACGGCTGGGGTCCCAAGGAGGTCCTCTGCGAAAACGGCAGGGTCACCGGCGTGGTCTTCAAGCGCTGCACCTCCGTCTTTGATGAGGAGCACCGTTTCTCCCCCAAGTACGACGAAAACGACACCATCACCGTCCCCTGCTCCCACGTTCTCATGGCCATCGGCCAGTCCGCAGTCTGGGGCGACCTTCTCAAGGGCAGCAAGGTTGAGCTGCGGCCCAACGGCTGCGCCGTGGCGGACCCCGCCACCTGGCAGACTGCCGAGCCGGACGTTTTCGTAGGCGGCGACATCTACCACGGAGCCCGCTTCGCCATTGACGCCATTGCAGACGGCAAGGAGGGCATGGTCTCCATAAACCGCTTCGTGCACCCGGGCCAGTCCCTCACCATCGGCAGGGACAGGCGCCAGTTCATCGAGCTGGACAGGGACGATATCCGCATCGAGTGCTACGACACCGCCTCCCGCCAGGTCCCCGGCCACAAGGCCGGCAAGGCCCGGGAAACCTTCTCCGACCTGCGTTTGCCCCTCACTGAGGACCAGGTGAAGATTGAGGCCAACCGCTGCCTGAAGTGCGGCGCCACTATCGTGGACCTGAACCAGTGCGTGGGCTGCGGCCTGTGCACCACCCGCTGCCAGTTTGACGCCATCCATCTGAGCCGTGACATTCCCGAGGCCAGCGATATGCACAAGGCCGAGGAGATGATGAGCCTGGTGGGTCCCTACGCCGCCAAGCGCATGAAGCGGATACTCAAGAAGAAAATCACCGGTAAATCCGACTATCCCACATCGCAGACCGCTGACTGAGCCTCTGCCGCAAACTCTTTGAAGGGAGGAAAAACTCATGAAGAAAATGATAGTTGCCGTTGTGGCCATTGCGGCCATGGCAGCCGTTGCCATAATGGCTATCGTGGTCCCCTCTGAGAGATTTGAGGACTGAGCAGATTAAAACAGTGCCGCCGCTTCCGGAATGGAAGCGGCGGTTTTTTTAAGCTCTTTTTCCTTTAAGCTGACTTGCTCTCAGCTCTGTGAGCTCCGGAGCGGTCCATATAGGTTATGCATCCAGTGGTGCAGATTTCGGCGCAGTGGCCGCAGGAGGTGCAGATGCTGTAATCGATGGCCGCCAGATTGTCGGTGACCTTGATGGCGCCCACCGGGCACTCACGCTCGCACTTTTTGCAGCCGATGCAGCCCTTGGAGCACTCCTTGCGGACAACGGCGCCCATCTCGTGGTTGGAACAGGCCACCAAAGCCCTGTCCACGTCCGCCATAAGGGTGATGACGCCGTTGGGGCAGGTGCGCACGCAGATGCCGCAGCCTATGCACATGGCGGGGTTGACTGTTGCCAGGCCGTTTATAACGCCGATGGCCTTTTCCGGGCAGGCCCTCTCGCAGTCCCCCAGGCCGATGCAGCCGAAGGTACAGCTGGAGGCGCCTCCGTAGTAGAGCTTGGCGGCGGCGCAGGAGGTTATGCCCTCATAGCTCATCTTGGCCTTGCAGGCGTCGCAGCTGCCGGAGCAGCGCACCACGGCCACCTGCTCAACCACGTCCGCAAACTCACCGCCGGTGAGCTCCGCCAGCTGGCGGGCCACCTTATCGGCGCCGGGTACGCACTTGTTGGTGACGGTCTCCTCCCCGCTGGCCAGGGCCGCTGCGTAGCCGTCGCAGCCGGCGTAGCCGCAGGCGCCGCAGTTGGCGCCGGGCAGGCACTCTCTTATCTTTGGGAACTTCTCATCCACAGGAACCGCCATGAACTTCGCTGCCAGCACCAGAAGCACGGCGGCTACGGCGCCGATGGCGGCCAGGACCCAGATAGCATTTATGATTTCCATACTGCCCTCCTCAGCCGAAAAGGCTCTCGGCCATGCCGGAAAAGCCCATGAAGGCCATGCTTGTGAAGGCGGCGGCCACCAGGGTTATGGGCAGGCCCTCAAAGGCCTTGGGGGGACGGGCCCTGTCCAGGGCCTTGCGAACGCCGCAGAACAGCACCAGCGCCAGAGCGAAGCCCACGCCGGCGCCGAAGCCGTCTGCCACGGCGGGCAGGAAGCCATAGCCCTCGTCAATGTTCAGAAGGGTCACAGCCAGCACGGCGCAGTTGGTGGTGATAAGGGGCAGGTAAATGCCCAGGGCCTTGTAAAGAGGCGGCAGGAACTTCTTCATGGCGATCTCCACCAGCTGGACCAGGGCGGCGATAACCAGGATGAAGATGATGGTGGACAGGTACTCCAGGCCGAAGGGCACCATCAGGTAGGTGTAGATGGCCCAGGTGGCGGCGGAGGCCAGAGTCATGACGAAGATGACGGCGCCGGACATGCCCAGGGACGAGGACAGGTTCTGGCTGACGCCCAGGAACGGGCAGATGCCAAGAAACTGGACCAGCACGTAGTTCTCCGTCAGTATCATTGTGAAGAGAATGAAGGGGATTTTTGCAAGATCGCTCATTTCACAGCCTCCTTTTCCTGGCAGGCTGCGCCGCAGCCGGCGCAGTCACCGCCGCAGCCCACCGGCGGCACGAATTTCTTGCCCTTCTTTGCCATAGCCGCCACAAGGATCGCCATGGCGCAGCCGAAGGTGAAGAAGCCTCCGGGAGGCTGGGTAATAATGCCGATCTGGAAGCCCTCGGGAATGATGCGCAGGCCGAAGAGGGTGCCGGAGCCCAGAAGCTCACGGACAATGCTTATGCCGGTTATTACCATTGTGTAGCCGAGGCCCATGCCCAGCCCGTCAAAGAAGCTGTCGCCCACAGTGTTCTTGGAGGCGAACATCTCCGCCCGGCCAAGGACGATGCAGTTGACAACGATGAGGCTCAGAAACACGCCCAGGGACTCGTACAGTGCAGGCAGGAAGGCCTTCACTATCATCTCCACCAGGGTGACGAAGGCGGCGATGATGACTATGTAGCAGGGAATGCGGACCTTATCGGGGATGACCTTCCGGAGCAGAGATATGACCACGTTGGAGCACACCAGCACGAAGGTCAGGGCGATGCCCATGCCCAGGCCGCCCAGCACCGTGACGCTGACAGCCAGGACGGAGCAGCAGCCCAGGACCAGAATAAGCACCGGATTTTCCTTGAAGAGCCCGTTTTTCAGAATGTCAAGCTTTCTTTTCATGCCGCTGCCTCCTTTACTGCCGGGAAGGCCGCCAGGGCGGCGTTTATGCCGTTCTTGACGGCGGTGGAGGACCAGGTGGCGCCGGTTATGGTATCCACGGAGGAGGCGGCGCCTGTGCCGGAGAGGCCCAGGAACTTATCCAGGTAGGCGCTCTGCCCTGCCTTGGAGCCTATGCCCTGGGTCTGATTGGACACGTCGGCGCTGACGCCAAGAATCCTGCCGTCCGGGTCCATACCTACGGTGACGGTCACAAGGCCGCCGCTGTAGCCCTTGAAGGCTGCGGTGATGACGTAGCCCTTGCCGCCGGTCTCTGCCCAGGCGCCGGTTATGCCCAGTCTGGCCGTATCGCAGCTGACCTCACGGAAGCCGGCGGCGCCGGAGAGGACGGCGTTTCGGGTGGCGTTGGCCTTTTCAAGGGCGTTCTGCTCGATTATGGGTGCGGTGACCGCATTGGCGGCCCCCAGGAGCAGGGCCACTGCCAGGCAGATAACAACGAGCACCACGAAGGGCTTGATGTAATCCAGATAAAACTCCTTCTTCATTTCGCCTTAACACCTCCAAAAGCCTTGCGGCGGGTAATGTCGTTAATATAAGGCACCAGAAGGTTCATTATAAGAATTGCGAAGCTCACTGCCCCGTTGGACCCGGCGAAGGCACGCATGGCCGCCGTAAGGAAGCCGCAGCCCACGCCGAAAATCACCTTGCCCCAGTTTGTGAGGGGGCTCGTCACGTAGTCCGTGGCCATAAACACGGCGCCGAAGAGAAGGCCGCCGGAGAAGACGCCCAGAACGGGGTTTGCGGCGCCGAAGAGCCAGCTGAAAAGCAGCTCAGCGCCCACAAAGCAGGCCGGGATGATGGGCTTGATGACCCCGCGGACGCAGAGATAGACGCAGCCTGCGATAATCGCCAGGGAGCAGACCTCGCCGATGACGCCGCCGTGGAGGCCCAGGAGCAGGGACGGGAAATCCGCCCAGGTCAGGGACCCCTCCAGGGCAAGAGGCGTGGCGGAGGAAAGGGCGTCCGGCGCAAAGGAAGGCACGGTGTAGTTTGTCATATCCGCAGTGAAGGAGACAAACAGGATGATTCTGCCTGCCAGGGCCGGGTTCACGAAGTTTCTTCCCAGGCCGCCGAAAAGCATCTTCACAACGATGACGGCGCAGATATCGCCGAAAATGAGCTCCCAGACGGGCATGCCGGCGGGCATGTTCAGGGCCAGTATCACGCCGGTGACCACGGAGGACAGGTCTGAGATGGTGATATCCTTCTTAAAGGCCTTCTCCCAGATAAACTCGCAAAGGCAGCTTACGGCGCCGGAGACGCAGATGAGGAGCAGGGCACGCCAGCCGAAATACACCACAGCCACGATGACAACGGGGATAAGGGCGATGAGCACATCCCGCATTATGGACCGGGTGGTTCTGGGTGAGCGGATATGGGGGGACGGGGTAACAGTCAGAAGTCCGTTCATTTTGCCGCCTCCTTTGCCGCTTTCTTCTCCGCCTCAGCCTTCAGCTTGGCGTTATAGACGTTCAGAATGCCCTTGGCCAGCTTGTGGACCTGGACCAGAGGCCGCTTTGCAGGGCAGGCGTAGGCACAGGAGCCGCACTCCATGCACAGATTCACCTTCAGCTCCTTAAGGCGCTGGCCGTCGCCTCTCTCGTAGGCGTCCTCAATGAGGGTTGGCATAAGGCCCAGGGGGCACACGTCCACGCAGGTGCCGCAGCGGATGCAGGCGGTGGGCTTGGGCAGCCGGGAATCAGCCTCGTTAAGGGCCAGAACGGCGTTGGTGTTCTTCATAATGGGCAGGTCGGCATCCGGCATGGCAATGCCCATCATGGGGCCGCCGTAGAGCACCTTGCAGGGCTCCTCCTTAAAGCCGCCGCAGAACTCAAAGAGTGCACGGGCGGGGGTGCCGATGGGGGCAATCACGTTTTTGGGCTCAGCCACGGCGGAACCGTCCACGGTGACGACCTTTTCAACAAGTGGCATACCGGTGTTTATGTACCTGGCGATGGACGCCAGGGTGGTCACGTTCAGAACTATGGCGCCGGCGTCCAGAGGGAGCTTTCCCTCCGGCACGATGCGTCCGGTGGTGTTGTAAATGAGCACCTTCTCGCCGCCCTGGGGGTACATGGGCGGCAGGGCGTTTATCTCCACCCGGCTGTCAGAGGAAAAGGCGCTCCGCAGGGCCTCGATGCAGCGGGGCTTGTTGGCCTCCACGCCGAAGATTATCCGCTTTGCCTCCATATATTTTTCAAGGAGAGCCACGCCGTCCTTCAGGTCGTCCAGCCGGTCCAGCATGGTACGGGTATCGCTGGTGACGTAGGGCTCGCACTCGGCGCCGTTGATGATGAAGGCCTCCACCTTGGAAAGGTCCTTCACCCCCAGCTTGACCGCCGTGGGAAAGCCGGCGCCGCCCAGGCCCACAACTCCGGAGGACCGCACAGCCGCCACGAAGGATTCAAAATCCTTCACCTCCGGCCTGGCTATGCCCTCCCAGGGCTCCATGAGCCCGTCGGAGGCTATCACAACAGCCTTCATCTTCCTGCCGTTGGATGCGGGGATCTCGTCAATTTTCTTCACCTTGCCGGATACGCTGGCGTAAACCGGCGAGGAGACGAAGCCCCCGGCCTCGGCAATCAGCTGGCCGACCTTCACAGTATCCCCCACCTTCACCGCCGGGACGGCCGGGGCGCCTATGTGCATGGACATAGGTATGACCACCGTCTCCGGAGGCGGCAGACGCACGGGGGCCATTTCCGCCGTGTTCTTCCGGTGGGGCACTTTAACTCCTTTTAGCAAGTCTCTCTCCTCCAATTCATATTTTACGAAAGCCGCAGGCTTCCGAGATATGCCTCTAAAATCAATGTGGCAGCCACTGCGTCCACGTTCTTTTTGTGGCGCCTGGTCCTGCGCCCGTTCTCCGAGAGGATCCTGTGGGCATCTACCGTTGTGCGGCGCTCATCCCACATTATAACCTCAAGGCCTGTATTATCCCGAAGAAGGGCTGCGAGAGCAAGGCTCTTTTCCGCCCTGGGTCCGGCAGAGCCGTCCATATTCACCGGGTAGCCCAGAACTATCCTCTCCGCTCCCCTCTCCCGGCACAGGCCGGAGAGCTTATCCGCCAGCCGCTCCTGGTTCCACTCATCCACCGTGAAGGCCTCGCCGGCGATGGAGCCCGTCAGATCGGAAAAAGCGACGCCGGTGTGCTGGTCGCCGTAATCTATGGCCATAACTCTCATTTTTGCACCTCCTTTTCCGGTTTTCTTTGTTCATTCTTATCTATTATAAGCCTTCTACGCCTCAGTTTCAAGTATAGTCATTTTTTTAACACAAAAAGCCGGCAGGGGACCGTTCCCCCGCCGGTTTAATGATAAAAAGCCTGTTTTAGCTTCTGTTTTGTCCTCTGCCGTTTCCACGGTCCCCATGGCTTGAATCCTGGTCCCAGCCGGGATTCCGGTCCTGCCCGCTCTCTTGCCGGTCATTTTGTCCCCAGGAGCTCTGGCTGTTCTGGCCGTCTCCGCCGGCGCTTCCGGCGTTTCCTCCCCTGCCGAAGCCCATGGAGCCCATGGAATTGAAGTTTACGCTGCCCCCGTCCACAAAGCCGTGGCGGTCCGCCTGGTCGGCGGCGGTTCTTCCGATGGTGCCCTTCAGCTGGCCGGCAACGCTCTCAAGCCGCAGGTCCGCAAACTGCTCCAGGGCCTCGATGGCCGTCAGAAACTGCTCATAGGTGCAGAACTTGGTGGGGTCAGACTCCACGTAGGGCGCTATGAGCTCCCGGGTGGAGCGTATCATCTCCCGGAGCCTGCCGGAGGTATAATACTCCTCAATGAACTCCTCAAAGAGCTGGTGGTACTTCTCTGTATATTCCTCATCGGAGAAAATCCAGCTGAGCATGGGCCTTGTGCTCATCTCCCCGCCGGAGACCGGCTCGTCAATGGGGAAGTTTATTAGGGTGTTCACGTCGCTTCCGAAGCCGAAGGCTCCGAAGGCCAGGTTGTAATCCCAGGGAATCATGCCCAGCCTGCCGCCGCGCTCATAAAGATAGTAGTTATGGACCATGGAGCCCGTGTAGCTGTCAAAGTTCAGAAGGTAGTTGTGGACAACGAAGTATCTGATGACCTCGTCAATATCCACGGAGTCCTCCAGGTCAGTCTGCTGATTAATATTCTTCAGGGCCTCAATAAGCTTCTGCTGGTCCTTCTCGGTTATGTCGGTCTTGGCGTTGCCGAAGATATTGGGGTAGCTTTCCGGGTCATCATCGGTATATACCAGGTACACGTCCCCGCTGCCGAAGCCCCGGAAGCCGCCGCCGAAGTTCTGCCGTCCGCCGCCTTGCTGCTGATTCGGCTGCTGATTCGGCTGCTGATTCGGCTGCTGACCCATTCCCGGCTGCTGTCCCATGCCCTGCTGCTGTCCCATGCCCGGCTGCTGATTCATGCCCTGCTGCATGTCAAAGCCCTGGCTGCCGCCGTCCTGGGGAAGCTGCTGCTCGCCGGAGGATGCGTTCTCCTGCTCCTCGAAGCGGGAGCGCATATACTCAAAATCCTGCTGCCGGTTCTGGTTATCACCGTTCTGCCGGAAGTATTCAAAGTCTCTCTGCCAGTCCTCCATATTGAAGTCCCGGCCGTTTCCCCGGCCGCCGCCCATGGAGAGGGTGTCCGGCTTGTAGAGCTCCCCGCTCTGATGGCCGAAAGAACGCATCATGAAGCTGTCCTCAACAGCCTCCACCGCCAGATAGAGGCCCCACTCCTGGCCGTTCACGAATATCTGAACGAAGCTGGACATAGGCGAGGGCACGCCGAACTCATACATGAGCCGGTAGGAGATATAGTCCTTTATGAAGGTGTTGTCCTGGATGATGTTGTTCAGGCACAGCTTATCCAGGCCGTGATAGGATTTTGACTTGTCAAAGTGGTCAAATTCGATTTTGAAGCTGTACCTGTCGGAATTGGAGGCGGCCACGGAGCTCAGGGATGAGTTGCCCTTGGCTCTTATGCCCACGTTTTTATAGGACTCCCCGTCAATCACCAGGGCGCAGGCGGCATACTCCTCATTGGTGCAGGTCTTCATAAAATCGTCCCAGTTGTCCATGACGATGTATATGGTGTGGACCCGGTCCGTGGAGAAAAGGCGGCTTTCATAGCCCATGACGGTCTCCGCCCTTTTTATGCCCAGGGCCTCTGCATTCATCATGAGAATTGCCACCGCAAGCATTACAGCCACAGCGGGAATGAGCACCGCCCTGAAAACCTTCTCGTTATCCATAAGCCCACCTCCCTGGGACAATGTAACCCATAAACCTTAAACGGAGCTTAAAGCTACTTGTTAAGGCCTATGCACACAACGTTGAATTCCTCCGTAAACCAGAAGGTAAACCTGCCCTCTGCCCCGGTCTTGCTCACAAGGGCAGCCAGTGCGGAGGTGTCCTCCTTCCAGGCCTTCACCTTTTTCCAGCCCTCATCGTCAAAGCGCAGGGTCAGCATATTTGAGCCGGAGCCCAGCTGCTCTTTGAGCTTTCTGACGATGGTATTCTCGTTATAGCCCGTCAGGTAATAGCCCTCATGCTTATAATAGTTGAAGGCAATCGGGTCCGCAACGAAATCCAGCACAGCATCTGAGCCGCCGG
Organism: Oscillospiraceae bacterium; assembly: GCA_017400415.1. Classification (GTDB taxonomy): domain Bacteria; phylum Bacillota; class Clostridia; order Oscillospirales; family Oscillospiraceae; genus RUG626. The sequence continues at coordinate 392 of JAFPTE010000097.1, read as the reverse complement.
TTATGGAGTGAGAGTCCACCTTCATAACCTCCTCACGGGTAAGCCCGAAATAGGCGTAGGAGATGTACTCTTTCCCGTCCACGTCCTCAAGGTCCATATCGTCCCAGGTCACGTCGATGAACTCCTCATAGGTCCTGGCGCCGATGCGGTTCCAGGCGTGGTCCTCGGAATAGACGATGGGGCAAAACTCCCCCAGCCTGCTCATAACCGTTGTGAAGGCACAGGCATAGCCGCTGCATACGGCACTGCCGTTCACCAGTGCCCCGTAGCTGTCATGGCAGTGGGGCTGAGAGAGGCTTTTGTCGTAAGTCACCAGGCGGCAGAGCTCATCGTGAACGATCTTTGCCTTCTGCCATACGTCCGCATCTTTGGGGACCTTGGACGCAATGCGG
>JAFPTE010000001.1 GCA_017400415.1 Oscillospiraceae bacterium | reverse complement strand
TGTGAGGAATTTATGACAGCAAAGAAAGCGGATTACGGCAATACCGACATAAGTCAGCTCAAAGGTGCCGACCGTGTGCGTAAGCGCCCGGCCGTCATCTTCGGTTCTGACGGTCTCGACGGCTGTGAACACTCCTTTTTTGAAATACTCTCAAACTCCATCGACGAGGCCCGTGAGGGCCACGGCGACAAGATAGTTGTCACCCGTTACCTCGACAAGTCAATCTCCGTCGAGGACCACGGCCGCGGCATACCGATGGACTACAACGAAAAAGAGAAGGATTACAACTGGCGTCTCGTCTTCTGTGAGATGTACGCAGGCGGTAAGTACAATACGAATGCCATAGACTCGAGCTACGGTTTCTCGCTGGGCCTCAACGGTCTCGGCCTCTGTGCAACGCAGTACGCCTCCGAGTATATGGACGCTGAGGTGCGCCGTGACGGCTTTAAATACACTATGCACTTCAAGAAGGGTAACCCCAAAGGTGAACTCGAGAAGGAGCCTTATGCCAAAAAGAATGACACCGGCTCACTCATCACCTGGAAACCCGACCTCGATGTCTTTACTGACATAGATATTCCTCTTGAATATTTCCAGGATGCCATAAAGCGCCAGGCAATAGTAAACTCGGGCGTGACATTCATACTTCGTGACCAGGTCACGGCAGCCTCGTTTGAGAAGTACGAGTACTTCTACGAGAAGGGAATTGTTGACTATATATCTGAAATCGCCGGCGATGAGACGCTTACGCAGACCCAGTACTGGGAGTGCGAGAGGCGCGGCCGCGACCGCGAGGACAAGGATGAGTATAAAGTCAAAATCTCAGCGGCTGTCGCGTTTTCAAACAAGCATCAGCTGACTGAGTACTATCACAACTCATCCTGGCTCGAGCACGGCGGCGCGCCCGACAAGGCCGTCCGCACTGCCTTTGTCAATCAGATAGATGCCTATCTGAAGAACAACGGCATGTACAAGAAGGCGGACGGCAAGATAACCTTCCAGGATGTCGCCGACTGTCTTATGATTGTCATCTCGTCTTTCTCGACCGTTACATCTTACGAGAACCAGACAAAGAAGTCGATTACCAACAAGTTCATACAGGAGGCCATGACCGACTTCTTCAAGCATCAGCTTGAGGTCTACTTCATCGAGAACAAACTGGATGCGGACAAAATCTGCAACCAGGTGCTCATAAATATGCGCTCGCGCGTTCACGCCGAGGCGACCCGTGTCAACATGAAGAAGACACTTACGGCGAATATGGATATGTCCAATCGTGTGCAGAAGTTTGTCGACTGCCGCACAAAGGACGTGGATCGCCGTGAAGTGTTCATAGTTGAGGGTGACTCGGCCCTCGGCGCCTGCAAGCAGGCCCGCGACTCCGAGTTCCAGGCGGTCATACCCGTCAGAGGTAAGATACTCAACTGTATGAAGGTCGACTACAACCGTATCTTCAAGAGCGAGATTATCACCGACCTCATAAAGGTACTCGGCTGCGGTGTTGAGGTCGCTACAAAGGCCAAGGACGTAAACCTTTTCAATCTCGACAACCTCCGCTGGAGCAAGGTCATAATCTGCACCGATGCGGACTATGACGGCTACCAGATCCGCACCCTTATCCTGACCATGATTTACCGCCTTACTCCGGCCCTTATCGAGGCCGGTAAGGTCTTCATCGCCGAAACGCCCCTCTTTGAGATAACCCAGGGCGAGAAGACCTGGTTTGCCTACACGGAGAAGGAGAAGGCGGACATCCTTGCAAAGCTGGAGGGCAAAAAATACACCGTCCAGCGGTCCAAGGGTCTCGGCGAGAACGACCCGGATATGATGTGGATGACCACCATGAACCCGGCCACCCGCCGGCTTATAAAAGTAATGCCCAGCGACGGGGAGAACACCGCCTACGTTTTCGATATGCTCCTGGGCGACAATCTTCAGGCCCGGAAGGACCACATCGCCGCCGACGGGTACAAGTACCTTGACCTGGCGGACATTTCCTGAGAGAGGAGGCATAACCTGTGGCCAAGAAGAAAACGGACCCGGAGGCCGAGTCCGCAAAAAAGGATAATCCCAACGTAATGGGCCTGAAGGCAGAGGTCATGGACCAGCCCATAGTGGACACCCTGGAGCTCAACTACATGCCCTACGCCATGAGCGTCATTGTCTCCCGTGCCATTCCGGAGATAGACGGCTTCAAGCCCGCCCACAGAAAGCTCCTGTACACCATGTACAGGATGAACCTGCTCACCGGCGGCAGAACCAAGAGCGCCAATATCGTGGGCCAGACCATGCGTCTGAACCCCCACGGAGACGCCGCCATCTATGAGACCATGGTCCGCCTTTCCAAGGGCTACTCCGCCCTGCTGACCCCCTTTGTGGACAGCAAGGGCAACTTCGGCAAGGTCTTCTCCCGGGATATGAGCTACGCCGCCTCCCGCTACACGGAGGCCAAGCTCTCCCCTATCTGCAGCGAGCTTTTCCGTGAGATAAACTCCGACACGGTGGACTTTGTGGATAACTACGACTCCACCACCAAGGAGCCCACCCTGCTGCCTACCACCTTCCCCAACGTGCTGGTCTCCGCCAACACGGGCATTGCCGTGGGCATGGCCTCCAACATCTGCTCCTTCAACCTGGAGGAGGTCTGCCGCACGGAGATAGCCTACCTGTCCGACCCGGACTGCGATATCTACACCACCCTGCCCGCCCCGGACTTCCCCACCGGCGGCGAGGTAATCTATGACCCGGACGCCATACGGGAGGTTTACGAGACCGGCCGGGGCAGCATAAAGGTCCGGTCCCGCTGGCGCTACATCAAGGAAGAAAACCTCATCGAGATATATGAGATACCCTACACCACCACCGTTGAGGCCATTATCGACAAGATAGCCGACATGGTGAAGACCGGCAAGGCCCGGGAAATTGCCGATATGCGTGACGAGACGGACCTCTCCGGCCTTAAGCTCACCATCGACCTGAAGCGGGGCACGGACCCGGACAAGCTCATGGCCAAGCTCTTCAAGACCACCACCCTTATGGACGCCTACCCGGCAAACTTCAACATACTCATTGCCGGCTCCCCCCGGGTCATGGGCATACGGCAGATTCTGGAGGAGTGGACCGCCTGGAGAAGCGAGTGCATCCGCAGGCGCGTTTTCTGTGAGCTGAGCCAGAAAAAGGACCGGCTCCACCTGCTCAAGGGCCTTTCCAAAATCCTTCTGGATATCGACAAGGCCATCAAAATCATCCGGGAGACGGAGGAGGACGCCGCCGTTATCCCCAACCTGATGATAGGCTTCGGCATTGACGAGATTCAGGCTGAGTTCGTGGCGGAGATCAAGCTCCGGAATATCAACAAGGAATACATTCTCCGCCGGCTGGAGGACATTGAGAAGCTGGAAAAGGAGATTGCGGACCTGGAGGATGTTCTGAAAAACCGCCGCCGCATCAAGGCCATCATAAAGGCCGACCTGGAAAACGTAATCAAGAAATACGCCCAGCCCCGGCGCTCCGGCATCGTCTACTCCGACGATATGGTCTACGAGGAGGAGGCGGAGAAGGTGGACTCCTACCCGGTCACAGTGTTCTTCTCCCGGGAGGGCTACCTTAAGAAGATCACCCCCCAGTCCCTGCGCATGTCCTCCGAGCAGAAGTTCAAGGAGGGAGATGAGCTCCTGCTGAGCTTTGAGGCGGACAACGCCTCGGAGCTTCTGGTGTTCACGGATAAGTACCAGTGCTATAAGACGAGGCTCTCCGACTTTGCCGACACCAAGGCCTCCGCTCTGGGCTCCTACCTGCCTACGGTCCTCAAGATGGACGAGGGCGAAAACGCCATCTATGTTCTGGACCCCAAAGATTACAGCGGCAGCGTGGTCTTCTTCTATGAGGGCGGCAAGGCCGCCAGGGTGGAGCTGACCGGCTACCAGACCAAGCTCAACCGCAAAAAGCTCACAGGCGCTTACTCCGACAAGGCTCCCCTGGTTTCCATCGTGCCCCTTAAAGAGGATATTGAAATTGCCCTGACGGCCTCCGACGGCCGCTGCATGGTGTTCTCCACCGCCCACCTGGCCCCCAAGACCAGCAAGACCACCCAGGGCGTGGCGGTCATGAGCCTCAAGAAAAACAAGGTCCTTGTCTCCGCAAGGCCCCTTGCCGAGACGCCCATCAAAAACGTCAGCCGCTACCGTGTGCGGTCCGTGCCTGCCGCCGGCGCCCTTCTCAGGGAGGAGGACAGCGGCAACGAACAGCTTACCATAGAATAAAAGGAGTTGAGGATGGCATGAAAAAGTTCATATGGCTGATTCTTGCCCTGACCATCCTCACCCTGTCCGGCTGCTCAGGTCTGCTTGAGGGTGAGTACAACAACTCCCGGCCCCACAACAGCGCCCCTGCCCTGCCGGACACCCCCGCCGTAAACGTATCCAATCTCAGCGAGCTCCAGCATGCCCTGGAAAACCTTATCGCCGCCCACGCCGAGTTCGGGCGCCTGAGATTCACCGATTATGACGGGGACATAGTCTCCGACCTGGCCCAGGCCAGGCTCAACGCCGTCACCGCCTACCCTTTGGGCTCCTATGCGGTTTTTTATCTGGATTACAGCGTAAACCAGATAGTCACCTATTACGAGGCGGACATCACCGTGACCTACAAGAAGACCGCCGCCGAGATGCGGACCATACGCAGCGGAGAGGTGGACCTGAGCCTGTTTCTGCAATGGGCTGTGGAGAACCGGCGGATAAACGCCGCCTTCTTCTGCGGCCAGGAGGACTGCTCCCAGGCCGCCGTGGACAGAGCTATGGACACGCTCTACTTCTCCCAGCCGGAGATGCTCTACCGGCCGGAGGTCTCCGTGAGCTTCTACCCCGCCCAGGAGCCAGGCGCCATTGCGGAGCTGACCCTGACATATCCCTACGCCGCAGCGGAGACCCAGACCCGCCTTACCGAAATACGGGCTGCCGCCCAGGAGATCATTGAAGCCGTTGACACCGAGGATGAGGAGACCCCCGTCAGCACCCGTGTGACCCTGCTGGCCCAGGCCCTGCGGGGACAGGTGGAATATGATTGGGAGCGTGAAGCGGAGGACCAGTACTCCCCCTGGACCCAGATATACACGGTTTACGGCGCCCTCAGCCAGAAGCGCGCCGCCGGAGAGGGCTTCGCCATGGCGTTCAAGTTCATCTGCGACCGGATGGGCATTGAGTGCGGCGTTGTCCGGGGCCGTCTCAACAACGTCTCCCACAGCTGGAACACCGTAAGGCTGGAAAACGGCAGTCTTTACCATCTGGATGTGACCGATGAGCAGCTTGCCTTCTGCAACGATGAGGAGATGAGCGCCAGGTACCGCTGGAGCCTGTCCGATTATCCCGCCTGCGACGGCCCCTCACTTATTTCCTGAGGGGCCCAGGAAAAAATTTCATTTTTCTGTTGACAAACGGTGCCCCGGGGAGTATAATAGCTTTTGTTCGGAAGGAAACAGAAAAATTTGCGGCTTTAGCTCATCTGGTAGAGCGCCACCTTGCCAAGGTGGAGGTAGCGAGTTCGAGCCTCGTAAGCCGCTCCATCGCCGTGGACAATATAGTCTGCGGCGTTTTTTTGCAGATAAATCAGTTTACATATTCGTTTTTTAAACGAGGTGATGCTGTGGATACAGTTGTCAGAACGATCAACCGGACCAACAAGCCCCGGCTTTACAAGAAAAAGAAATACACCTGGGCCTACGCCCTGGTAATTGCTGTGCTCTTGGTTGCCGCACTTTACATAACCTTTGTCTTCTCCCCCAACCCCTTCATAACCCGCTGGCGTGAGATATGGATAACCACCGCCATGAGCACCTGGAAGCACCAGTGGCTGGCCACCAGGTTCATCCCCGGTGACATTATTGACGACGTTATGTCCCGGCTTGAGGCGGCGGAGAAAGCAAACGAGACCGAGGACAGCCAGAAGCCCCCTGAGTCCCTGGGCGACGATATAACCATCCCCTCGCAGACCGTCCCGGATCCGGAGCCTCAGCTGCCCGAGCCCTCGCAGCCGGACCCCGGCCAGAGCAGCGCCCCGGTGGTGGTGCCTCCCAAGGAGGAAAACATCTTTGACCGGGCGGACGTGAAGAGCTTCCTCTCCATCTATTACCAGATTGACAAAAACACCCTGCCGGAGGACTTCAAGAACTGGAAGCTGGATAAGCTCCAGAAGAAGAACATCTCCTCTCTTGGCATCAAGACCACCGCCGGCGACCCGGTCTGGGCCATCGACACGGTGAACGGCATTCTGATTGTGGAGGTCTCCGGAAAGAATGAGGACGGCCTGCCCTTCAGCGGCTATCTGGCCATCGTCAAGGACAGCTCCCAGGTCTTTATGGCCATGTCCACCTCCCCGGATGTGGGCCTTATCGGCGCCAACATGAACAAGCGCTATGACGGCATCCTCTGCATCAACGCCAACCCCTTCATTGACCCGGACGGCAAGGGCCGGGGCGGTTATGAGGACGTTATGGGCCTGGCCATCTCCCAGGGCAAGGTCTGGCACGAGCAGTACGGCCAGGAGTCCTTCCAGCTGGGCGGCTTCGACCGGGAAAACAACTTCCTGGTGGGCACAAAGCTGGATATCACCACTCTCCGTGACGCCGGGGAATTCAAGCCCGTTATAGTCAAGGAGGGCAAGAGCCGGGTGGCCAACGCCAGCTTCGGCACCAGCATGCAGCCCAGAAGCTGCATCGGCCAGACAAACAAGAGGGAAACCCTTCTAATGGTCATTGACGGCCGGGGCAAAAACGGCAGCTCTGGCTGCACGGTCCGTGACGAGGCCAAGATCCTCCTTAAGTACAACGCCTGGAACGTGCTGGGCAACGACGGCGGCTCCAGCGCAGTGATGGTCTATGACGGCGAGGTCATCTCCCACCCCTCCTCCGTCAGCGCCAACGGACGGAACCTGCCCAACGCCTGGGTAGTCAAGAAAAGATAAAGTACTCCCATTCCCCGCTCGGAAGAGCGGGGTTTTTTTTTGCTTTTTCCGGAACTTTTTTCCTGCATATTACGTCAAACATACATGAGGCCCTTCCCGTACCCGCCGCCGATTTGTGCTATTGACTGTTGACAGGCGAATTGTCCTCATATATAATAGTAATCGGCTGATTATAAGAGGTGATACTGTGGATGAACGAATGAAGCGAAGCTCCCCCAAGCCAAAGCTGTATAAACGCAAAAAATACACCTGGGCCTACGTCCTGGTGGTTGCAGTCCTGGTCATCGTCACCGGGTATATAACCTTCGTCTACTCCCCCACGCCGTTTATAACCCACTGGCGTGAGGTCTGGATAAATACCGCCATGAGCACCTGGAAGCATCAGTGGCTGGCCACGAGGCTTATTCCCAAGTCCGTTGTGGACAAGGTCGTGGCAGAACGTGAAGCTGCTGAAGCTGGTACGATTGAGGATTGGACTCCCCCACCTCCCAGCACTCTGGATCCGATTGACCCTTCTCCCTCAGTCCCGGCGGATTCCCCTGATCCCGGGCCATCCGTAACAGACCCCGCTCAGCCCGATCCCGTTTCCGGCGACGAGCCTCCCGTTGTGGTGCCTCCCAAGGAGGAGGATTATTTCACCCGGCCGGAGGTCAAGAGCTTTCTGAGCCGATATTATCAGATAGACAAAAACACTCTGCCAGCCGATTTCAAAAACTGGAATCTGGACAGGCTCAAGATGAAGGATATCGCAGACCTGGGCATCAAGACCACCGCCGGCGACTCTGTCTGGGCAATTGATACAGTTAACGACATCCTTATCATCCAGGTTTCCGGAAAAAACAGGGACGGTATTCCGTTCAACGGCATGCTGGCCATTATTAAAGACAGCTCCCAGGTTTTCCTCGGCGTATCCAACCGAAAGGGCGAAGGACGTTTCCTTGTTAATATGGCCGCAGATTACAAGGCCGTTCTGGGCATAAACGGCAACTCCTTCGGAGACCCGGACGGCAACGGCCGTGGTCCGGTGGAGGACGCCATTGGCTTTGTAAAATCAAGGAACAAGGTTTACAAGGACCCCTACCTCGGCGAGCATTTCCAGATTTATGGATTTGATAAAGACAATAACCTGGTAATGGGCACAAAAATAGACCCGGATGCCCTCCGGGACGGCAGCGAGTTCAAGCCCATCATTATTTCCAAGGGCGTCTC
>JAFPTE010000096.1 GCA_017400415.1 Oscillospiraceae bacterium | reverse complement strand
CCTTGCGGCAAATTGCCTCTATGAGCTTACTGACGGCAGCGGAGTGACCCTGCCCGCCGCGGAGACCGACGGCGAGGGCACTCTTTCCGGCATTGCACCCGGCACGTATACCCTGAGACTGCCGGAGAGCGGCACCCATTTTGCCTCCCGGGCAAGAACAGTCACCGTTGGCTACGTAAGCTTCTCCATCCTGGGCACGGTTTCCTCCTATAACCCCAGGAATCCTCTGTATTATGCTCTTTACCTGATGGATCCCTTTACCGGAGAATACGATTCAGATCCCGCATATTCCGGAATCCTTATTGACTCTGAAAACCGCTCCGGCAGCGGCATGACGCCGGATGAGACCGCCTTTTCCCTGAATGGCATCTGCCGGGGAACCTATAAGCTGGTGCTCAGCAAGACCTCACATATTGACTATGAGGTCCGGGGACTGGTGGTTTCCGGCGGAGACCTGGACCTGAGCCTTGACAGCCGACCGGGAGCAAGGGTAATAGCCATGGCCGCCGGCAACGTGGCTGACGTGAGCGGCCAGAAAATCAATCTTACTGACCTGAATATGATTCTTCGCAACGCCAACTATCTGCGCCCCGTGACCGGACCCAATGCGGCCGCAAACGCCGACTGCGACCTTAACGGGGACGGAAACGTTAATCTGACCGACCTTAATATCGTTCTGGCAAACCACAATTATCTGACCGGAAAGAGCGATTTTGTTGTTCCTTCCGAGTGATTGCAAAGAAAAGCACCGTCCCGGAAAGACTGTTCCGGACGGTGCTGTTTTGTGTTGACATTCGGGCTGAAGAGGTGTAAACTAAGTGGCAACGAGGCGCACTGAGGCTTATTTGAAAAGATTCGTAATAAAGCCCAGTATGCCGTTGTCCTTCTTGCCGGAGGAGGGCTTGGCAGAGGAAGTGCCGGTCTGAGTGCCGCCCAGAAGGCCGGTGACCAGGCTGCCCATATCCACGTTGCCCAGCAGGGAGCTCATAAGGCCGGAGACGGCGCTGGTGTTGCCCTGGGCGCCGGAGGACTGGGCCTCCTTGCCCAGAAGGCTCATAAGCATGGGCGCAACTGTGGAGAGGATGTTGTTCGTCTTCTTCTTGCTGACGCCGGCACGCTCTGAGATATCGCTGATGGCCTCATCCTTGCCGCTTCCCAGAAGGTGGGAGATGATTTTGGAGCCGTCGGTCAGGTCCACGTTGGAGAAGAAGGAGCCCAGATTTGAGAGATCGCTGGCAGAGTGCTGGCTGAGAGCGCCGGCAAAGCGCTGGGCGGTGTCCCCGTTCTGGCTCTGCTGGAGAGCACCGGAGAGAAGAGAGGGGATGCCTGCGGAGAGTACGTTCTGCACGTCCTTTACGCTGGTCCCGGAGGACTGGCTGATTGCTCCCAGGCTGTCGCCGGATGTAAGGGTAGAGAGAATTGAAGAGATATCCATGGTAAACCTCCTGTGGTTTTTATTTGCACCTATTATACTTCTTTTCTCCGCCCCTCGTCAACAAAAAAGTTAACCATTGCGGGGGATCCCGCCTATTAATAAAAAGAAATTTGGAGGAAATCAAAATGGCAGAGAGAAAAACCCATACAGTCGTATCGGCCGGCAAGACTGAGGCCGGACAGCAGATCCTGCAGGCCAACAAGGCCGGCAGCGCAACCGGTTACAGAGTTGGAGCCATCGTGCTCTGGGTACTGGCCATCGTCGCTGAGCTTGTGGCAGTTTTCTATCTCTTCGGTAAATTTGAAATGACCTTTATGCCCGGCCTGTGGTTCCTGATCGGCCTTATTGTTCTGGACCTGGTCTTCGTCATCATCGGCAGCCAGCTCTGGAAGAAGGCCAACCACATCAAGCCCGCTTCCAAGAAGAACGCCTTCCTGTTCTGGCTGTGGAACAACATGGGCGTGGTGGTTGCCTGCTTCGCCTTCTTCCCCCTGATCATCATCATGCTCACCAATAAGGACCTGGACAAGAAGACCAAGACCATCGCCACCATCGCCGCTGTTGTCGCCCTGCTCATCGGCGGCGCCGCCAGCATCGACTATAACCCCATCAGCCAGGAAGAGCAGATGGCCGCCGGCCAGGCCATTACCTCCAACGTCTACTGGACCCAGTTCGGCAAGGTTTACCACACCCATGAGGACTGCGCTCATCTCAACCACACCGACACTCTGTACACCGAGAGCGTTGCCGAGGCTATTGCCGCCGGCAAGACCCGTCTGTGCAAGACCTGCGCCAACCGTGACAGCATCGATACCACCGGCATCCTCACTGAGGAAAACGCAGACTAAGCCATTTACATCAATGCCCCGGAAAAATCCGGGGCATTTTTCTTTTTTCTTTGAACCTGACGCAGACAGAAAACGTCTATATATTTGAAAGCGCTTTCAATACAACACAGGAGGTGAGAGCTTTGGACGGCTTTGAAAAGGCCCTGGAGGAATGTCTTCCGGCGCTGCAGCGCTTTGTGCGCTTCCGCATTTCAAATATGGAGGATGCAGACGATATCGTTCAGGATGTGTGCGAGACTGTTGTCAGAAACAGCAGAGAGCTCAGGGACCCGGCAGCCTTCAGACCGTGGCTCTTCACCATAGCAAGAAACCGGTGCATGGATCATTACCGCAGAAAAACGCCGGAGCTGACGCAGCTTGAGGATGCAGAGGAGCTTTGCGCACCTGGCGATGTCCGGAGCATTTGGGAGACCCTCAGCGGACTTCCTGCTGGACGTGACGGGCCGCTTCACCGTAGAGATAGGCGGCAGGAGCTATGACACCATACAGGTCATGGATATAAGCGCCTATAATGCAGGGGTCGCCAGCGAGCAGTATCTGGACAGGAACGGCCGCACGGTGCTGTGGCGCCGGTTCAACAAAAACGACTGGGGATTTGACAGCTACAAAAAGCTCTGGACAGAGCTGCTGCCCGAAAACGAGCGCATAACGGTGGACGGCGAAACCTACGTCCATTGGTACGACTGCATTACGGACTACATTTGCCGGGACGAAAAATAACCTTAAAGGATTCTGCCAGATTCTGATGGTGAATGTGGGTAGCGTCAAAGCGTACGCTCTGAAAGGCGAGCTGCATTATGGGACCCTGGGCGAAGGCGCAAATCAGGGTTCCCACACCTACCGGCCCGCCGAGAAGCCAGCCGATTAAGGTTGCCAGGCACAGAAGAGCAATGCTGACAGCGCCGATGGGGACCTTTTCAGCCCTCTTGGCCAGGGCAACAAGAAGAGTATCCCTGGGCCCGCAGCCCAGGGAGGCCGTCATGTAGCCGAACTGGGTATAGGCGATGACCACAAGCCCCAGAAGCATCAGCGGAACACCCGTCAGCAGGGAAGTACACTTTGGCACCGGGTTGAGCCAGTTAAAAAAGTCCACGGCCTTTCCCACCACCAGGGCGTCAATAAACATGGCAATGCCGATGGGCTCCCGGAGGACAATGTCAACAGCCAGGATGCTGTATGAGATTATTATGGAGGCGGTGCCGTAAAGGATGCCGAAGGTTTTGGAGACGCCCAGGTTCAGCACGTCCCAGGGGCCGGCACCTATGTTGGCCTGTATGGTAAGGTAGACGCCGAAGCCGTTGGCGAAAAGGGAGACTGTCGCCAGAAGTATGTTGATAAGAATTGCACCCAGGGTTTTGTTGTTACGGAGATCCTTCGTATTGAGCATTAAATCACCAGCTGATTTATAAACAGACAGCATTCTTGCCGGAGCCAGGCTCCGGCAAGAAGTCTTTGATTCATGTATAATATGTTTTTTAAGCGCAATCCGTTCCTCACGGAACGGATTGCATGGTGCGGGTAACAGGACTTGAACCTGCACGGGGTTAACCAACGGAACCTAAATCCGTCGTGTCTGCCAATTCCACCATACCCGCATAACGCCGCAGGCGTAATAATATCACAGAACAGCCCCGGAGTAAACAGGAAAAATAACGGTAAACGTCATTCCGCCTGCGTGATTCCTGGAGGCTTCAACAGTGCCGCCGTGCTTCTCGGTGGTGTCCTTGACTATGGCCAGGCCCAGGCCGCTGCCGCCTATTTCACGGTTGCGGCTCTTGTCGACCCGGTAAAAGCGCTCGAATATATATGGTATATCCTGCTCGGGAATGCCTATGCCGTCGTCGCTGACCATAATGGCGACGTTGTCGTCAGCGCTCAGATCCACGGAAACATGGCCTCCGGGCTTGTTGTACTTGATGGCGTTCTCCGCCAGATTGGAGATAATCTGGAAAACGTCGTCCTCAGAGGAGAGGATCACGCATTTGCCCTTGACGCTCATGTTCAGGGCAACGTCTTTTTCGTCGGCTATGGGCTTCAGCATGCGGATAACCTTTTGGCAGCACTCTCCGCAGTCCACAGGCTCTCTGACCGTTGAAGCGGCGTAGTCAAGCTTCGTCAGGTTGAGCAGCTGGCCCGTGGTGTGGGCAAGCCGTTCGCTTTCGTTGCGGATATCGCTCACGAACTCACGGACGGTGTCGCCGTCCATGTCGTTATTCTGCAGTATGCTGTCGCTCAGAAGCTGAATGGAGGCCAGGGGGGTCTTCAGGTCATGGGAGGCATCAGCAACGAAACGGCGGCGGGTTTCCTCTGTCTTCTGCAGACGCATGGTCAGACTGTTGAACTCATCCGCAAGGCCGGTCAGCTCATCGTGGCCCTCCGGCTCCACACGGTAGGTGTACTCGCCCTCACGGACGTTCTGGATACCGTTCAGAACCTTTCGGATGCGGCTTGTAAAGGTGCCGGCGAAAATAAGGGCTACCACAAAGGATACGGCGATTATGACCAGTGAGATGGTCAGAGTGTCCCGCTGGAGGGCCTGAATGATGGCGCCCTCGTCGGGGTCGTATTCATAAATGTAAACGCTGCCAACAATTTTGCCCCGGTTAATAACAGGCACGGCGCAGCCCGTAAGGAAGGCGCCGCCGGAGAAGCGGGAGCGGACCGAATCGTTGCCCTTGAGTGAGTCACGGATAAGGCTCTCCGCATTCATCTCGCCGCCCTGGGCGCTGTGCACCCGGTAATAGACGATGTCCGAGTTGGCGTTCACAACGGTTATGCGGCTGATGCCCTCCGTATCCAGAACGCCGATAACGTTGGCAATATTGCCCGGGGACAGGTTATCCAGAGCGCCCAGAGAGATGCTTATCTGATTTGCCCGGGTGAACATGGCGTTGGACTTCGTTACGAAAACCAGATTCCGTGCGGCATAGAGGGGGTAGGTGTTCATAGCGATAATAACAAGAGCCAGCACGGCCAGGTAGGATAAAAGAAACTTGACCCTTATGCTTATGAAGGGCGGCTTCTTCTCACTGTCCTTTGAAATAGTAACCAACTCCCCACTTGGTGATTATGTGGTCAGGCTCTGCGGGATTTGCCTCCAGCTTGTCACGGAGGCGGTGAACGTGGACGTCCACCGTGCGGATATCGCCCTGGTAATCACGGCCCCAGATGGTGTTCAGCAGGGCCTCGCGGCTGTAAACCTTGCCTGGGTTCTTGATGAAGAGCTCCAGAATGTCGTATTCCTTTCCGGTGAGCTCGAACATCACGTCGCCCCGGTAGGCGATACGCTGCTCCGTATCAAGGGTCACGTCGCCCAGGCTGAGCTTGGGATTGGATTCCGGATCCTTGGAGATGGACGCACGGCGGAGAAGGGCACGGACCCTGGCCTTCAGCTCCAGAATGTTGAAGGGCTTGGTGATATAGTCATCGGCGCCGTACTCAAAGCCGATTATCTTATCCATATCCTCGCTTCTGGCGGTGAGCATTATGATGGGTACCGTGGAGAACTCACGTATCTGCATGCAGGCTTCAAGGCCGCTTACCTTCGGCATCATAATATCAAGGATAATCAGG
>JAFPTE010000095.1 GCA_017400415.1 Oscillospiraceae bacterium | reverse complement strand
GCTCTGCCGGTGCCGCCCTGAAGGCCCTGACTCCAGCCCTGCCGGAGGAGGCTTTGGAGTCCGCAAAGCGCCGGGCAAGGGGCATAGCCCTCCGGGAGCTGCCCGCCCATGGGGAGAGGTCCGTCACCAGACGCTATCTCTCCGCCGTTACCTGCAAGGGGCCGACAGCCTTTTACGGCACAGTAGAAGCCCTGGCGGATAAGGTCTATCTTCTTGACAACGAATGCGGCCTTGCCCCGGTGCTCCTTGAGGAGCTGGCCGTGAGCGCCCGGACCCGGGCAATTTGCTGCATGGAACCCATTTTCGGCCGTCAGATTGAGCACCTCATTCTGCCGGACCTGGGCCTGGCCTTAGTTTCCGACAGCGCCCTGGTGCCCTATGAGGGCCCCTGCAGCCGCCATCTGCGTCTGGATGCAGCTCTCCCCTCCTCCGTGCGAAAAGAGGCCAGAGTGGCCCTTAAAACCGCCTCAGAGCTCATTGACCGGGCAGTGGAGGAGCTCAGAGCGGCCAAGGCCCATCACGACAGGCTGGAGAGCCTGTATAATCCCTACGTGGACTTTGACGGCGTGCGGCAGAGCGCCCGTGAGGAGGCCTTCAGGCTTTTCAAATGAAAAGGCCGCCCGGAGGGCGGCCTGATATCAGGAATAAAGTCTTTTGACCGTTTTGGATACGTCGTAAAGTATCCTGTCCTTATCAAGGGTGAGGAACTGGCCGTTTTCGTAGAGCACCTTTCCGTCCACCATGGTGAGCTTCACGTCGGAGGCCTGCATGGAGTAGGCCACCAGGGCGGCGGTGTCCAGGTCCGGCTGCATATGGGGGCTCTCCAGAGAGACGCAGCAGATATCCGCCCGCTTCCCGGCCTCAAGGGTGCCGGTGTCATACCGGCGCTGGAGCACGGCGCCGCTGAGGGTGGCCATTTTTATAAGGTCCATGGGCTTCATAACGGTGGGGTTCCCGGTGTAACCGTTGTGGATAACACCGGCCAGGTGGAGCTCCTCCGCCATGTTCAGGTTGTTGTTGGAGGCGGCGCCGTCCGTACCCAGGGCCACATTGATGCCCTTGTCCAGCATCCGCTGGATGGGGGCGAAGCCGCTGCCCAGCTTCATGTTGCTGGTGGGGTTGTGGACCACGCTGACGCCCTTCTCCAAAAACAGGTCCATATCCTCCTCCGTGACCCATACGCAGTGGGCGCAGAAGGCCCCGCAGTCGAAGGCACCCAGGTCCGCAAACCACCGGGCAGGGGTCTTGCCGTACTTTTTGACGCAGTCCTCATGCTCTTTCTTCGTCTCGGAAAGGTGAACGTGGAGATTTCCCTGCCTCTCCCGGACAATATCCGCCAGGTACTTCGTCACCGGCTCCGTGCAGGTATACTCGGCGTGGACGCAGAAATCCACCAGTATCCTGCCCTCACCGGCGCCGTTAAAGGCGTTGTACAGGTCCAGGGCCTGGGCGATGCGGGCACTGTCCTCCCCCCGCTCCGCCGGATCGAAGGACTGGACCGGGCGGCACAGATTGGCCTTCATGCCGCTCTCAAGGGCCACCCTTGCGGTCTCCTCCGGGAAGAAGTACATATCCGTAAAGCTGCCGGTGCCGCAGGAGAGCATTTCCAGAGCCGCAAGTCGGCTGCCTACGTTGATATCCTCCGCCGTGAGTCTGTCCTCAATGGGGAAAACCTTGCCGAAAAGCCACTCCTGGAGGCTAAGATCGCTGCCCACTCCACGCAGAAGGGTCATGGGCGTGTGGGTATGGGCGTTCACGAAGGCGGGCATCATAAGCCGACCGGTGAAGTTTCTTACCCTGTCATAGGCCTTCGCCGGTCTCGTCTCGCCTACGTAGTCGATATACTTTCCCTCCACGCCCAGAAAGCCGGTTATGACACCGGCGGGGGTGAGGATTCTGCAGTTTTCAAAAAGTGTGCTCATCATATTCTCCTCAGTATGCTCTT
>JAFPTE010000094.1 GCA_017400415.1 Oscillospiraceae bacterium | reverse complement strand
CTTCTGGGGGGCCTCGGCGGCCTCCACTATGAGCTTTACTCCCTGGATGGACACGGGGCGCACCAGGGTGCCGGCGGCGATGGTCTCGCCTCCGGCGGAGCGTGCGCTCCAGACCTTGCCGTCCACGGTAACGGTGCCGGAGCCCAGGATGTTGTCAATGTCCTCCGTTACGGGACAGACGACCCCCAGGACACGGTCCGCATTGGTGGGGCGGCGGATGCCGTTCACATACTTCTTTGCAAAGGGCCGCAGGGCTGCCAGCACCGCTACGGACACCGCCAGGAAAAGCACCACCTGGAGCCACACGGGCGCACCCAGGAGGGCGGCCACCATCGCCACAACGGCGCCGGCGGCAAACCAGATCGTTACGAGGCTCACGGTGACGGCTTCGGCTACTCCGAAGACCACAGCAGCTATGAGCCAGGTCAAGCTCCAATAATTCATTGCGAAGCCCCCTTCTTGTTTGGTGACTACATCTTACTCTTTTTTGTGGACTTTGTCAATAATTATCGGTTTCCGCCTCACCGGATTTACAACTTATTCACAATCTTTGTTAAGTAAAAAACACATGGCTGCCGATAGTTCCGTATTTTGGCCGATTTTGCCCGGCCCAGCTGGTTTCTTCCTTCCAATCCGGCGTGAAGTAAAAGCAGCCCACCACCTCCACCGCCCCGTCCAGGCACAGCCGGGCGGCCAGGACGCTGTCCCGGGAGGGCTCCTCATATATCCGGCCGGACCAGGCCGGGGAGAACTGGATGCCGTGGCGCTTATCGAACACCACGTCCCTGACCGTGTCCGGGTACTTGTCGCTGTCCATCCGGGTCAGCACCACGTTGCCCACGGCTATCTTCCCCGCAAAGGGCTCCGCCCCGGCCTCCGCCTCGATGATATGGCTGAGCCAGTACAGGTCGTCCCGGTCGTAGTCCTCCCAGACGGGCAGGGCTCCGCCGGTCTCGATGACCAGCCGCCGGGCCTCCTCCACATAGATGACCCCCAGGCCCAGGGCCTGGGCCAGGGCCCTGGCGCTGACCCACACCCGGCAGGACCGCATGACCACCGCCCCGGGCTCATATATAAGGTGGCCGTTGCAGGAAAGGTACCGGTCCCCGGGCCTGGCGGAGGCCTCCAGCCCCGGCGCCGTCATGCGGGCCGTGCGCTCTGCGGCGTCCCAGGTGACGGCCACGCCCACAGCCTCGCAGAGGGCACGGAGGGGCACATAGGCCCGTCCCTCCAGAAGCAGGGCCCCCTGCTCCCAGGTCACCCCGTCCAGCATAATCTCCGCCCCCTCCTCCCGGGCCAGGGCAGGGGCGCTCAGCACCAGGGCAAGGACCGCAATAATCAGAATCGCTCTTTTCATAAGGCACTCTCCTCCGTAGATTTGCGGCAGGGCCGCACGGTAGATTATATGCCTCAGAGCGTGAGAAATTCGCCGAAACGCCCCGAAGGGCGCAAAAATGCCGCCCCGGGGCCCGGAGCGGCATACATTATATTATATTGTATCCGGCAGGCGGTACTTGTAGCTGAACTCCTCGTACTGCCGGTCATAGTCGCCGCCGCCGTGGCGGACGGAGTGCAGGTACTGGTGCAGGTCCATATCCTCGTGGCTCATCTCCACAACGCAGCCGGCGATGTTGGAGCAGTGGGCGGCCACGCGGGATACGTTGTTCAGAAGGTCCGTAAGTATGAAGCCCATCTCGATGGTGCAGGAGCCGTTCTGGAGCCGCTGGATATGGGCGGTGCGGACCTCCTCGGAAAGGCTGTTGATGATCTGCTCCAGGGGCTCCACGCTGCTGGCGGCCTCCTGGCTGCCCTCCTCAAAGGTCTTCAGAGTCAGGCCCAGGAGCTCCTCCAGGGCGCTGAGGACCACCTCCAGCTCCCGGCGGGCGTTTTCGGAGAAGTCCAGGCCCTTCTCCTGCTTCTCCTCGGCGGATTTCAGAATGTTCACGGAGTGGTCCGAGATGCGCTCAAAGTCGCTTATAAGGTGCAGGAGCTTGGTGACCTCCATGGCGTCGTGCCGCAAAAGGCTCCGGGAGGAGAGCTTCACCAGATAGGAGCCCAGCTGGTCCTCGTAATAGTCCACCTTGTTCTCCTCGTCCAGGACCTCCTGGGCGGTCTTCGCATCCCAGCTTGTCAGCAGGCCGATGGAGCTGCGGACGCCGTGGACGGCCAGCTCCGCCATATCCCGGGCCACCACCTGGCACTGCTCGATGGCCACGGAGGGGGTGTTCAGCAGGCGCTCATCCAGCAGGGACATATCGGCGCCGTCCCGGACGATGACGGTGGAAAGCTTTTCCAGCAGACCGGACATAGGCATGAGGACAACGATGGAGATTATCTTGTACACGGTGTTCACGATTGCGATGGTCACCGGGTTCACGGCCTCGTCCCCGAAGGTGAGGCCCGCAATATTATATATAATGAAGTACAGCGGCAGCAGTATGAGCATGCTGAACACATTGAACAGCAGGTGCACAAGGGCGGCCCGCTTGGCGTTCTTGGAGGCGCCCAGGCAGCTCAGCAGGGCGGAGATGCAGGTGCCGATGTTCTGGCCCATGATGACGGGCACCGCCACGTTGTAGCTGATAGCGCCGGTGGTGGACAGGGCCTGGAGGATACCGATGGAGGCGGAGGAGGACTGGATGACCGCAGTTACCAGAACGCCTACCAGAACGCCCACCACCGGGTTGGAGATGAGGGTTATGAGCCCCGTGAAGCCCGGGTCGGTCCGCAGGTCCGCCACGGCGCCGCTCATTATCTCCATGCCGTACATGAGCACCGCAAAGCCCAGAAGGATAAGGCCGGTCTGGCGGCGGCGGGTGCTCTTGGAGAAGTTGTGGAAGATGACGCCGATAAGGGCCAGCACCGGAGTAAAGGAGCTGGGCTTAAGCAGCTGCAGGATGAAGCCGCCGCCGGACACGCCGGACAGGGACAGGATCCAGGGGGTGATGGAGGCGCCCAGGTTGGCGCCCATGATAATGGGCACGGACTGGGAGAGGGTCATGAGGCCGGAGTTTACAAAGCCCACCACCATGACCGTTGTAACGGAGGAGGACTGCATAAGGGCAGTTATGGCAATGCCCAGGAAAAGGCCCTTGAAGGGGTTGGAGGAGACGTTCTGCAGAAGGGCCTTGAGCTTGCCCCCCGCCCGCTTCTCCAGGGCGGAGCCCATCAGGTTCATTCCGAAAAGGAAGAGGGCCAGGCCGCCGATAAGTGTAAGACCGTCAAATATATCCATAAGCAAATCTCCTTGCGGGAAAACCGCCGTGGTGCTTCGATGCCGGAGTACCTTCCCGTGTTATTTGTGGTGCACTTAGCCATAATTATTTTAACATATACGGCGTTTTTTTGCATTCGTCTTATTGCCCAAAAT
>JAFPTE010000093.1 GCA_017400415.1 Oscillospiraceae bacterium | reverse complement strand
TACGTCCCTGCGGACGACCTGACCGACCCCGCCCCGGCCACCACCTTTGCCCACCTGGATGCAACCACGGTCCTTGACCGCTCCATCGCCTCCCTGGGTATCTATCCCGCTGTGGACCCCCTGGCCTCCACAAGCCGCATTCTGTCCCCCCAGATCCTGGGCGAGGAGCACTATGAGGTGGCCAGAGCCGTTCAGCAGATGCTCCAGAGATACAAGGAGCTCCAGGATATAATCGCCATCATGGGCATGGACGAGCTCTCCGAGCAGGATAAGCTTGTGGTTTCCAGAGCCAGAAAGATTCAGCGGTTCCTGTCCCAGCCCTTCTCCGTGGCCGAGCAGTTTACCGGCATGGAGGGCAAATATGTGCCCCTCCAGGAGACTGTCCGGGGCTTCCGTGAGATAATCGACGGCAAGCACGACGATCTGCCCGAATCCGCCTTCCTTTTCGTCGGCACCATCGATGAGGCCGTTGAAAAAGCGAGGAAGAGTTAAAATGGCCGAGACCTTTCAGCTTCGTATAGTCACCCTGGACGGGCTGAGCTATGACGGCCGGGCCGAAAAGCTCATTGTCCGCACCATCACGGGGGACGTGGGGATCCTGCCCCACCATATAAACTTTGTGACCGCCCTGGGAATGGGGGAGGCCAAGGTCTATTCTGAGGGCACCGTCCGCTCCGCCGCCTGCATCGGCGGCCTCCTCTCAGTCAGTGAGAATGTTGTTACTCTGGCGCCCACCACCTTTGAGTGGGCGGAGGATATTGACAAGGCCAGAGCTCAGGCCGCCCGGGAGAGGGCAGAGAATTTGCTTAAAACCCGCCTTTCCGAGCAGGAGCAGCGTGTGGCCGAGGCAAAGCTGAAGCGGGCCCTTGTCCGCAGCAGCGTGGCCGGCGGCAGATAACGTATAGTTTATAATTTGGCCTGCGGGCCTTAAATGGAGGTTTTTAACATGATGAGCTTAGCAACCTTTGGCAATTACGTCGTCAGGATTGTAATTGCAGCTGTGATTTTCTTTGCCGGAAAGTACGTCGTGGACTGGCTTGTGGAGAAGCTTGAGAAGAGCGAGAAGTTCGCCCAGCTGGACGGCACTGTCCGCACCTTCACCCTCAGCTTCATCCGCATCGCTCTCTACGTGGTGCTTGCCATCGTTGTTGTCAGCATCATCGGCATCCCCATGGCCAGCGTTATCGCCGTCCTGGCCTCTGCCGGCGTTACGGTGGGCCTGGCTCTCCAGGGAGCACTGGCTAACCTGGCCGGCGGCATCATGGTCCTTATTTTCAAGCCCTTCAAGGTGGGCGACTATATTGAGACCAACGGCGTGCAGGGCATCTGCACCGATATCACCCTGTTCTATACCAAACTCCTGACCCTGGACAACAAGCGCGTCACCGTCCCCAACGGCACCCTTATGAACGCCAACGTGACCGATTACTCCGCTGAGGAGCTCCGCCGTGTGGACCTGACCTTCACCACCGCCAAGAGCGAGGAGCCTGCCCGTGTTCAGCAGGTCATGCTTGACGCCATGAAAAAGGTGGACAAGGTCCTTGCGGATCCCGCCCCCTTTGCCCGTCTCTCCGGCGGCACCAACGACTCCATGGAGTTCACCGCCAGAGCCTGGTGCAAGACCGAGGATTACTGGGATGTGTATTTTGACGTTACCCAGGCTATCGTTGAGGCCTTCGGCCAGAACAGCGTTGGCGCCCCCGTTATCCGCATTGCACAGATCAACAAGTAAGCCTTCGTCATTCCGTGCGTCTGCAGCTGCAGGCGCACGGAAGTTTTTTTATGATTGATTATTGAAATGCTTCTCAATATATGCTAAAATTCCCACAATGTTTTATATAAAAAGAACAAGGGAGGAAACTGTTATGAACGATAACGTAAGACCCGAGACCATGGAGCGAATCACCACTCCTGCAC
>JAFPTE010000092.1 GCA_017400415.1 Oscillospiraceae bacterium | reverse complement strand
GTGTAGCGGACGGCACCCCGGTGCTGCCCCAGCACCCGGCCCTCCGGGCTCACAAAGTCCCCGGGGGGATAGGTCCTGCCGGTGTATTTCTCCATAAATGCCCCGTAGTCCCCGTCGGGCACGAAGCAAATATCCTGGCTGTCCCGCTTCCGGGCGTTCAGAAGCCCGGCCTTGCGGGCAATCTCCCGGACCCGGGCCTTGGTCATGGCCCCCAGGGGCAGCAGGGTCCGGCTCAGCTCCTCCTGAGTGAGGGCGTAGAGCACGTAGCTCTGGTCCTTGGTGCCGTCCAGCCCCTTTTTCAGGAGCCACCGGCCCGTGCCGGCGTCCTGCTCGATGCGGGCGTAGTGGCCCGTGGCGATGTATTTAAGACCCATTTTCCCGGCGCAGCCCAGGAGCAGGCCGAATTTCATGAACCGGTTGCAGTCGATGCAGGGGTTGGGGGTGCCGCCCTGCTCATAGGTGCGGATAAAGCGGCCGATAATCTCCCGCTCGAACTCCTCCGTGAAGTCGAAAAGCTCGTGGGGCATGTCCAGGGCGGCGGAGACGGCGGCGGCGTCGTCAATGTCCCGCCAGGAGCAGCAGGTCCGGCGGGAGAGCTCGGAGCAGTCCTTGTGGTGCAGGAGCATGGTGCCGCCCCGGCAGTTGTAGCCCGCCTCTTTAAGAAGGTACGCCGTGACTGAGCTGTCCACCCCGCCGCTCATGGCTACCAAAACGCCCATATGGTCCAATGTGCCGCCTCCTCTCATTTTGCCCCAATTATAGCAAAATACCCCCGCAAAGTCAACGATGGCGCCTGTTTCCTCCCATATTATGCCTTGAATTTGCACGGGAGATATGATAAAATAACCTGTAAATGTGTTCGGAGGTGCGGTGCGCTTGCTTAAGGGCCTTAGGCGCAGGCTGACGCTCATCATCTTTGTGGCGGTCATCGCTGCGCTTTTCTATGATTCCAATAACCGCCTGGTGACAGAGACCTTCACCATGTCGGACCCGGCGCTGCCCCCTGCCTTTCAGGGGCTCCGTATCGCCGTCATTTCCGATATGCACATGGCCTCCTTCGGCCAGGGGAACGAAACCCTTTTTGCCGCCGTCCGGGACACGGCGCCGGATATAATCTGCGTCCTGGGTGACGTTATTGACGGCACCTACCCCCAGGACCCGGCCGCCGCCGAGGCCGTGAAGGCTGAAGAGAGGCAGTATATAACGGAGCTCTTCTCCGGCCTGGTGGCCATTGCGCCCTGCTACTTCGTCTCCGGCAACCATGACTGGGCCTCCGGCTGGGCCCGGGAGATGTTCTCCCTCATGGAGGATGCCGGCTGCACCGTCCTGCGGAATCAGTACCTGACCCTGGAGAGGGGCGGGGAGAGCATCATCCTGGCGGGGGTGGAGGACCCCAACGCCCTGCGGGATATGAAGACCCCGGAGGAGCTGGTCCGGGAGATACGGCAGAAGCTGGGGGACGGGTACCTTATCATGCTGTCCCACCGGAACGACCCGCCGGAAAAATGGGCAAAGCTGGGGGTCAGCACCGTGCTCTGCGCCCACGCCCACGGGGGCCTTATCCGCCTGCCCTTTACGGACGGGCTCATCGGCCCGGGCAGGGAGCTCCTGCCCAGGTACACCTCCGGAATCTATGAGGCGGAGGGAACAAAAATATTCGTGTCCCGGGGCCTGGGCGGCGTCCGCTTCCGGCTGCTGAACAACCCCCAGGTGGCACTTATTGAGCTTACAAGAGAAGACTGAGGAGAAGAATATGATAGTAGAATTTGAAGATTACAAGACGAAGCTGGGGGCCATGCGGCCCCAGCTGGACACCCTCCGGGCCGCCATGAAGCTGGACGAGGCGGAGGCGGAGCTCCATGATCTGCGGAGCCAGACGGAGCAGGACGGCTTCTGGAACGACATCGCCAACTCCCAGAAGGTCCAGCAGCGCATCAAGCAGCTGGAAAACAAGGTGGCCAGGTTCACCAAGCTCCGGGGCCGGTATGAGGACCTGGTGACCCTGTGCGAAATGGCCATCGAGGAGGAGGACGAGAGCCTTCTGCCGGAGCTGACGGAGGAGTATGAGGGCTTTTCCGGCGAGCTGGAGTCCGCCCGCCTTGCCACCATGCTCTCCGGCGAGTATGACTCCTGCAACGCCATCCTTTCCTTCCACGCCGGTGCCGGCGGCACCGAGGCCCAGGACTGGACCCAGATGCTCTACCGCATGTACACCCGCTGGGCTGAGCGCCACGGCTATAAGTACACCCTGCTGGACTGGCAGGACGGAGACGAGGCCGGCATCAAGTCCGCCTCCATCAAAATCGAGGGCGAGAACGCCTACGGCTACCTGAAGAGCGAGAGCGGCGTCCACCGCCTGGTCCGCATCTCCCCCTTTGACGCCTCCGGCCGCCGCCAGACCTCCTTCGCCGCCGTGGAGACCATGCCGGAGATAACCGACAACAACGAAATCGAAATCCGGGACGAGGATATCGAGATGCAGGTCTTCCGTTCCTCCGGCGCCGGCGGCCAGAAGGTCAACAAGACCTCCTCCGCCGTCCGCCTTATCCATAAGCCCACGGGCATCGTGGTCTCCTGCCAGGTGGAGCGGAGCCAGTACCAGAACCGGGACGCCTGCATGAGCATGCTCCGGGCAAAGCTGGCGGAGATCAAGGAGCGGGAGCACCTGGACAAGATAAGCGACATCAAGGGCGTGCAGATGAAGATCGACTTCGGCTCCGCCATCCGGTCCTATGTGTTCATGCCCTACACCCTGGCCAAGGACGCCCGCACGGGCTTTGAAAACGGCAACATCAACGCCGTTATGGACGGCGATATCGACGGCTTCATAAACGCCTACCTGACCATGAAGGCGGGCCAGTAAGTCAAGAGAGACCGGCTCACGCCGGTCCGGAACGGATTGCAATAAGCTTCCCCCTCTTTTGAGGGGGAATTTTTATGCATGAAAGGGGCTTGATTTCGGTCCGGCAGTCTGCTATTATGAAAAAAACGGCCGGAGGTGACGATTATGATACGGGTGGCGGTGGTTGAGGACGATAACAGCCAGGCGGAAAAGCTCATCGGCTGCCTGGAGCGCTTCGGCAGGGAGAGCGGGGAGCAGTTCGAGATAAACCGCTACTGCGAGGCAAACTCCTTCCTGGAGGAGCGGGAGCGGACCTTTGACGTGGTGTTCATGGATATAATGCTGCCCGGCATAAACGGCATGGAGGCGGCAGAGCGCATGCGCCGCTCCAATAACCAGACCATTCTGATTTTCGTCACCAACATGCTGAACTTCGCCGTGAAGAGCTATGAGGTGGACGCCCTGGACTACATCGTGAAGCCCATCAGCTATGAGCGGGTGGTGTTCAAGCTCCGGAAGGCCCTGAACAATATCTCCGACGCCCGGGGGCGGCTCCTGTCCGTCAGCACCCCGGGGGGCATGGTGAGCATATCCTCGGAGGATGTCTATTAGCTTCCTTCTTCCTATGCGTTGCAGGCCTCCATATATGGGGGCCTGTAATGCTTTTTTTTGAAAAAAAGCACAAAGGGTGTTTATTTTCCCGGAGAAATCTGATATACTAAATTGACATAATTTGACGAGGAGGTGGCTTATGGCCGTTAGGATATTGCACGGGGCGGATTTTCACCTGGATTCGCCCTTCCGCAGCCTGACCGAGGAGCAGGCACGGCTGCGGCGCCGGGAGATGCGGGAGCTGCTGGGGGATATTGCCGACCTGGCGAGGGAGGAGAAGAGCCAGCTGGTCCTGCTGAGCGGAGACCTTTTTGACTCCTCCGCCGCCTACTGGGAGACCCAGGAGATGCTGACGGACTTTTTGAAGAGGCTTTCCGTGCCGGTGTTCATAGCCCCCGGCAACCACGATTATTATTCCTCCCGGTGCCCCTACGTGTCCATGGACCTGCCGGAGAACGTCCATGTTTTCCGCACGCCCCGGCTGGTGCCCATGGAGATACCGGAGCTGGGAGTGCGGGTCTGGGGCGCAGGCTATACGTCCCCGGTCTGTGACGACGTTATGCGGGGCTTTTCCGTGGGCAGGAGCAATCTCATTGAGCTCATGGTGCTCCACGGGGAGGTGGGGGGCGACCGCTACTGCCCCATAAAGGAGGAGGAGATTGCCGCCTCCGGCCTGAGCTACCTGGCTCTGGGCCATGTACACAGCTTCTCCGGCATCCGTCAGGCGGGGAGGACCTTCTACGCCTGGCCCGGCTGTCCCGAGGGACGGGGCTTTGACGAGACCGGGAAGAAGGGCGTCATCGTGGGCACCGTCGGCAAGGATAAGGCGGACCTGCGCTTCGTGCCCACCAGCCGCCGGGAGTACAAGGTCATGAACGTGGACCTGACGGGCTGCGAGGACGCCGTGACGGCGGTTCTGGCCGCTGTCGGCACCCAGGAGCGGGACAACGTGGTCCGCTTTGTGCTGACCGGCGAGTATGAGGGAGCCGTGGACGTGAAGGGCGTGGCTGCCGCCCTGGAGGGCCGGTGCTTTGCCCTGGAGGTCCGGGACGATACACGCCTGGCCCGGGATATCTGGCAGGGGGCCGATGAGGACTCCCTGAAGGGCATCTTCCTCCACCGGCTCCGGGAGAGATATGAGGAGACCACCTCCGACCGGGAGCGGGAGGAGATACGCCTGGCCGCACGCTACGGCATTGCGGCCCTGGAGCAGAGGGAGGCGTGGCGCCCGTGAAGATAAGAAAGATGACGGCCACCTTCGGCAAGCTGAAAAACGCCACCCTGGAGCTGGGGGACGGCCTCAATATCATCAACGCACCCAATGAGTACGGCAAGAGCACCTGGTGCGCCTTCATAAAGGCTATGCTGTACGGCATCGACTCATCGGAGCGGGACCGCTCCGGCCATCTGGCGGCCAAGAGCCGCTATAAGCCCTGGGACGGCAGCCCCACCGCCGGCACCATGGAGCTGGAGCATCAGGGCAGCAGCATCACCATGCAGCGCACCAACCAGGGTTCCGCACCCTTCAAAAACCTCATCGCCGTCCATACCGGCACGGCGGAGTTCATCCGTGACCTGAACGGCGAAAACGCCGGTGAGAAGCTCACCGGGGTCTCGGAGCACGTCTTCGAGCGCACCGCCTATATCCGGCGGCCGGAGCTGCGGGTCAATCAGACCGCGGACCTGGAAAAGCGCATTTCCGGCCTGGTCTTCTCCGGGGACGAGCAGTCCTCCTTCACGGAGGCGGACGAGCTTCTCCGCTCCTGGCAGCGGAAGCTCCGCTATAACCGCACGGGCACCATCCCCGCCCTGGAGGCGGACCTGAGCCAGGCCAGATGCGACCTGGAGAAGGTGGAGTCCGCCGCCGCAGAGAAGGCCGATATGCGTGCCGCAGTCCAGCGCCTTGCCTCCCAGAAGGAGGCTCTGGAGGAGGATATGCGGACCCACGACAAGCTGGAGCGCCGGGCCGCCGCAAGAAAGATAATCGAGACCGGGAAAAAGCTTGAGCGGGCCCAGGAGCGGGAAAAGGAGCTCCGGGAGAAGCTCACCAGAGACGGCCGCCTCATAACCCGCGGCGATATTTCGGAGATGCGGGACAACGCCGCCTCCATCGCCCCCCTGCGAAAGGTGAGAAACGACGCAGAAAAGGCCCTCTGGCAGGCGGAGAAAAATCTCAGCGACCTGGAAGCCAAGTGCGCAGCCTCCCCCCTCAGGGACCTTTCCGAGGAGGAGGCCCTGGAGCTGGCCCGGGTGACCGGTGAGGTGGAGGCCAGGGCAAAGAAAAAGCAGAAAAAGCCCATCGCCCGGGCGGTGCCCATCACCCTCATGACCCTGGGCATTATTCTGGCAATCGTCTTCTCCGGCGTTCTGACGGGCTTCTCCGTCTGGTTTGCGGGGGTGGAGGCCTATGTGGGCTTCAACCTTTACGGCATCATAGCCGGGGGCGTACTGGTGCTGGCGGGGCTCATCCTGCTTCTGTGGCGGCCGGGTCCCTCCCAGGAGGAAAAGCGCCTGGCGGAGCTTCTGAGCCGCTACGGCGTCACCTCCGCCGACAAGCTCTCCGGCATGGTCTACACCTATACGGGCCTTCTTCGGTCCCGCAGCGGCCTGGAAACCGCCCGGGACGCCGCCAGGGCAAACTATGACAGCGCAGCCCAGGCCTCCCAGGATGCGGAGGACAGGGCCATCAGCCAGGTCCGGCTCCTTATGCCGGAGGTGAAGAACGGCGCCGAGATTCAGAAGGCCATTACGGATACGGAGGCCCTTATCGAGGAGCACAACCGGGCGGAATTCGACCTGAGCTCCACCCGCTCCGTCTATGAGACCATGGTCCACCAGTACGGGGGCCAGCCGGAGCCGGAGGAGGGCTATCTGGCCGTGCCTCTCCGGGACCGGGAGGACACCGCCGCCGCCCTTATCCGCACCCAGGCCCAGCTTACGGAGGCCACACGGCGCTTTGACGTGCTCACCGGCGAGCAGCACACCCTGGGCGACCCGGCCATTCTTGAGGGCAGGATACAGGCCATCAAGGAACAGATCGACACCCAGGAGGAGAAGTACCGGGCCCTGGGCCTGGCCGCCGACGTGCTCGCTGAGGCCAACACGGAGCTGACCACCCGGTTTTCGCCCCTGATTTCCAAGAAGGCCGGGGAGTATATGGAGCGGCTCACAGACGGAAGGTACGAGAAGCTCAGCTTCGACCGGGGCTTTGACGCCGCCGCCAGGAGCCTGGGGGATACCTCCTCCAGAAACGTTCTCAGCCTCTCCGACGGCACCGCCGACGAGATTTATTTCTCCCTGCGCCTCGCCATGTGCGAGCTCATACTGGGCGGGGAGGACCCCTGCCCCATCATCCTGGACGACGCCCTGCTGAACTTTGACGACCGGCGGATGCTGGAGGCCCTGGACCTGCTGGCAAAAATCGCCGAAAAGCGGCAGGTTATCCTGTTCTCCTGCCACAGACGGGAGGCCGACGCCCTGGAGGGCAGGGACGACGTGAGGATCATAAGAGGCTCCGTATGAGAAGATTTGTTCCGTTTCTTATATGTCTGGCCCTTTGCCTTGGCCTTTCCGCCTGCACGGTGCCGGAGACCCCGGAGCCCCCTCCCCAGCCGCCCCTGACAGACCCGGAGCCGGACCCGGAGCAGGACCCGATGCCGGAGCCCTATAAGATAATCATCTATGCCTCCACCGCCGGGAATACCGCCGCCCTTGAGGAAAAGGCCCGGACTGCGGGCTACTCGGTGGAGCTGCGGCCGGCCCTGGGCGAAATGACCGACGGGGACCTGCTTCTGGGGTTTGACGACTTCTTCTGGGGCAGAGCCTGCGGGGGCCAGGGGCCGGAGCTCATGGCCTGGGAGCCCGCCTGGCTTTCCAGGTGCGGGGACCGGGTCATTACGGACCGGGCCTACGGCCTCTCCGTCCGGCCTGCAAAAAACAGCGTTCTGCCGGTGCTCTACCCCTTTCTGGACCCGGCAAGCCCCGCCTGCGGAGTGAAAGCCCAGGGCTGGCAGGCCCTCTGGGACGTGATGTGCGGCCTTGCCCCCGCCCCGGAGGAGCAGTTCTGGACTGCGGAATACGTGGGGCTTCTGGCCAGGGCCGGCAGGACCGAAGAGGAGACCGGGGACGTGCTGGACTTTCTGGACTGGCTGGGAGATAACTGGGACCCGGGGGCCGGGGCCCTGCTGCCCATGGGCACCCCGGCGGGGGACCTGAGCACAGCTCCGGCAGGGGAGACCGCCCTTGACTTCCGGGCCTACGCCTCCCTCCACGAGGGGGAGTGGTCCCGGGTGGTGGACGCCCTGTGGGAGCTGGCGGAAAACCCCGTTGCTGCCAGCCCGGACTGGGCTGCTACAGACTGGTCGGTATTCACGGATTAACAAAAAAACACTCAGCGGACCTTGCGCCCTCTGAGTGTTTTTTTATTGACCATCGCTTTAATCTATTAAGGATACACAAAAGAAGCCCTCAGGGACTTGACAATCTTGGTCAAAAGTGTTAAAACATACGTGCAATGAAAGGGGCAATTCAGATGAAGAAGAGGCTGTCACTTTTTCTGGCCGTAATCATGGTGCTGAGCCTGCTGAGCTCCTGCGCCGTGAAGCCTGCAGACAATCCTGAGATACCCGATGCTCCGGCGCAGAGCCAGGAGCAGGAGCCGGAGGGGCAGAACCCCGCCGAGGGCACACAGACACCGGATGAGAAGCTGCCCTTGGAGCCGGAGTTTCATCTCCGGCGGGAGGAGGGCTGCAATCTTCTGACCCTGTACTGGAAGGGCGCCGTCGACTACTCCAAGTGCGACGTCTGGATGTGGTGGGAGGGCAAGGACGGCAGCGGCTATTCCTTCCACCCCTGCGAATACGGCGTGAAGTGCCAGGTGAACGTGCCCCAGGGCGTGAGCCAGGTGGGCTTCATCGTCCGCACGGACTGCTCTGAGCCCGGCGGCGCCTCCTGGGGCACCGCCAACAAGGACTTCGCCGAGGACCGCTTTGCCGTCATCACCGGGGAGGACACCGTCATCTATCTGAAGACCGGCGACGGCAGCCAGTACACCAGTGAGGACGGAGGCAAGACCTTGACCCAGATCAAGCTCTTTACCCTGGCGGGCATTGTTTCCCCCACGGAGATAAGATATTTCGTAACTCCCGCTGTGAGCCTTGCGGCAAAGGACGATATTAAGGTTACAAGCGGCGGAAGGACTGTGGAGGTAGCCTCCCTCTCCGCCCTGGGCAACACCACCACGACCGGCGTCATCACTCTTGCCGAGCCGGTGGACGTGTCCCGGGCCTACACCGTGGAGATAAAGGGCTACGGTGAGAGACCTGCCGTGCCTACGGATATTTTCGACTCCCAGGACTTTATCGATGCGTATTACTATGACGGGGACGACCTGGGGGCCGTCCTGAGCCCTGACGGGAAGAGCACGGCCTTCAAGGTCTGGGCTCCTACCGCCAGCCAGGTAAAGCTCAACCTGTTCCGCTCCGGAAGCGGCGGGGGAGCCTACGAGGTCCTGGATATGGTGCGGGGGGAGAAGGGCGTCTGGTCTGCCTCCGCCTCCTGCGGCCACGGCACCTATTACACCTACTCCGTCACCACCTCCGTGGGCACCCAGGAGGCCGTGGACCCCTACGCCAGATCCGCCGGCGTCAACGGGGACCGGGGCATGGTTGTGGATATGCGGGCACTGGATCCCGCTCCTGAGCCGGGCGTTCCGGACTATTACCAGGGCATTAACAGCTATGAGGACGCCGTTATCTGGGAGGTCCACGTCCGTGACTTCTCCAACAAGCTGGCCGCCAGCAGGTATAAGGGCAAGTTCCTGGCCTTCACGGAGACGGGGCTCAAAAACTCCGCCGGCCAGGCGGTGGGCGTCGACTATCTGAAAAACCTGGGCATAACCCACGTCCACCTGCAGCCTATCTACGACTACGCCACCGTGGACGAGACAAGGCTCAATGAGCCCCAGTTCAACTGGGGCTACGACCCGAAGAACTACAACGTGCCGGAGGGCAGCTATTCAACGGACCCGGCAAACGGAGAGACCAGGGTATCCGAGCTGAAATACGCCGTCCGGAGCCTCCACCGGGAGGGCATCGGCGTCATAATGGACGTGGTGTACAACCACACCTATGACATCAACTCCAGCCTGAACAAGATCGTTCCGTATTACTACTACCGCTACACAGCCTCCGGCGCACCGGCCAACGGCTCCGGCTGCGGCAACGAGACCGCCTCCGACCGGGTCATGTTCCGCAAGTTCATGGTGGACAGCGTGAAGCTCTGGGCAGAGGAGTACAAAATCGACGGCTTCCGCTTTGACCTTATGGCACTCCACGATGTGGAGACCATGCAGGCCATCGAGACGGCGGTCCATGAGATAAACCCCAAGGCCATAATCTACGGCGAGGGCTGGACCGGCGGCTCCACGCCTCTGGCAGCCTCCAGACAGGCAAACCAGGGGAACATCAAAAAAATCAAGCCCACCGGGGACGCCATCGGCGCCGTGGCCGTCTTCAATGACGCCATCCGGGACGGCCTCAAGGGCAGCGTCTTCACATCCGCCAGCCAGGGCTACATCAACGGCTCCGCCTCCAAGGACTCCGCACCCAAGGTGGCCTTCGGCATTAAGGGCGGCAGGAAGACCGAGGGCGTGGACTGGACCGTGGATAACTCCATGGTGATAAACTACATGTCCGCCCACGACAACAACACGCTCTGGGATAAGCTGAAAATGTCCAACCCCTCCGCTTCCGAGGAGGAGCTTATCAGGATGAACAAGCTGGGCATCAGCATCGTTATGATAAGCCGGGGCACTCCCTTCTTCCTGGCCGGTGAGGAGATGCTCCGCACCAAGGGCGGGGACGAGAACAGCTACAAGAGCTCCGACGATGTGAACAACATCGACTGGGAGGCTCTGAAGCCCGGCAGCAAGGCCCTGGAGGTCATGGAGTTTTACCGTGAGCTTATCAGGCTCCGCCGGGAGAACGACTTCCTCCGGCAGGCGGACGCCTCCGTAAGGACCCTGGACGGCTACGCCCTGGAGGTCACCTGGAGATTTAGGGGGAATGTGGTGGCAATGGCGTACATCAACCCCGGCAGCGAGGAGCTGAGCTTCAGCCTGCCCGCCGGCACCTGGACCGTCCTTCTGGGAGGCCAGGGCACCCTGGAGGGCGCCGGGAAGGCCCCCGGAAAGAGCGTTCTGCTGGTCAGAAAGTAAGGTTACAATCGCTTCGGCGAAGGTAATATAATGGGACTAAAATATAGGAGGAACAATCATGAGAAGAAATTTTAGCATTATCCTGGCGCTGCTGCTCTGCGCAGCAATGCTCTGCGGCGTTCTGGCCGGCTGCGGCCCGGCCAATCAGCCCCAGGGCGGGGAGAATGAGGACCCCAAGGGCCAGCAGACCGACCCCAAGCCCGACGACACACCCAAGACCCCGAAGGTAACTGTTTCCTGGTATGACGGCACCAAGCTTCTGAAGGAGGAGCAGGTGGAGAAGGGCTCCAAGCTCACCTCCTGGACCCCGGAGAAGGCCGATTCCACCTTCATGGCCTGGTACGCCGAGGCCTCCAAGACTCAGCTGTTCGACTTTAACACCGCAGTCAACGAGGATACGGACCTGTTCGCCGGCTTCAAGGGAGCCCTGGTGCCCGATACCACCACCTGGTGCCTCATCGGCTCCGGCGCAGGCACCCTGAAGGGCTCCAACTGGTCTGAGGCTGCGGAGACCGAGGAGAACTTCAAGCTCACCAAGACCGCAGACAAGGACAAGAACCTGTTCGTCATGGAGAACGTGACCCTCTATGAGGGCGACGCCTTCCAGATTCGTGTGAAGGGCACCTGGACCGGCCAGCACGGCGTGGGCTACCTGGAGGGCTATACCGCCCTGGCGCAGGCTGACGGCGACGTGGTAGGCGAGGTCAAGGTAGGCGGCGAGCGCTGGTTCTTCGCCAACGGCGGCTTCGGCGACAGCCCCAAGGGCTGGAACATCAACGTGGCCAAGAGCGGTATCTATACCATCAGAATGGAGACCAACCCGGGCTCCAACGACTATGATATCATCCACATGGAGCGCACCGGTGACGCCCCCGAGCTCACCATGACCCACGATATGTACCTTAAGGGCACCATGAACGATTGGAGCGCCTCTGAGGCATATCAGATGACCACCGACGCTCTCCGGGAGGAGTTCACCTTCACCATCACCGTCACCGACGAGATGCTGGCTGACTGGACCGCCACGGACGAGAACAACCCCTACAAGACCAAGACCGCTGCCCTGAAGGTTGCCAACGAGATTTCCGGCTCCTGGTACGGCGTTTCCGAGACCACCGCTGACGCCGAAACCTGGACCCTCACCGCTGCCGGCGGCAACAACCTGTTCCTGAAGCCCGGCCAGTACAAGATCACCTATAACGTGGCCACCGACTCCGCCGCCGTGGTAACCTGCCAGCCCGGCTACTTCCTGGCCGGCGTTGTGGACGGCGCTGACCACTGGGATTGCACCGCCGTTGACCACCAGTTCCAGAAGGTCGACGACACCACCTACACCCTTATCTACACCTTTACCGAGGCCGACACCGCCTCCTGGATTAAGGACGCCGGCAAGAAGGGCGCCGTGAAGGGCGTTTACGGCTTCTCCAACAGCTCCGCCGACCTGTGGTTCGGCCAGAAGGGCGACGGGGAGAACCTGATGATTGACTCCTACGGCACCTATCGCATCACCCTCCACCTGACCGGCGAGGGTGAGGGCTATATCGAGGCTCAGAAGATTACCGGCAACTTCCTGGTAGGCACCCTGCCCTCCGGCGAGGACTGGGCCAGCAGCTTCTCCACCCCCATGGGCGGCGATACCTTTGAGATCACCTTCGCCCAGAAGGCACCTGCCTCCTGGCTGGGCGCCGATGAGATCGCTGCCATCAAGGTGGTCACTGTGGGCGAGGACGGCTCCGTCACCTGGTTCGGCACTGCCGACGGCGGCAACGTCATGCTCACCAGGACCGGCAAGTACACCGTCACCCTGAAGAACGGCGTGGTCACCGCCACCCGTACCGGCGACGCCTGATTTGGCTGTGAAAACCGCTCCGCCCAGCAGGCGGAGCGGAGTTAAAAGAAAATGAGGTGCATCTATGAACAACCTTAAAAAGCTTATTGCGGTCCTCCTGTGCCTTGTGCTTGCGGCGGGCCTCCTGGCCGCCTGCTCCGGCGGCGGGGACAATCAGGGCTCCAATCCCTCCTCCGGCTCTGAGAGCGGCAGCGGGGACAAGACCCCCGCCGACGATACCCCCAAGGAGAAAATAACCCTCACGGTCTGGTGCTCCCAGGAGGACCAGGCCATGACCAAGGAGATGTGCCAGGCCTACGCCGAGGCAAATCCCCAGAACACCTATAAGTTCCTCTTCGGCGTCCAGAGCGAGTCCGACGCTGCCGACAAGGTCCTCAACGACCCGGAGAGCGGCCCGGACCTCTTCTCCTTCGCCTCCGACCAGATCAACAAGCTTATCCAGGCCGGAGCTCTGGCCCGCCTGGGCGGCACCTACCTTGACAGCGTCAAGGCCGCCGACAGCGCCGAGAGCGTGGACGCCTGCACCGTGAAAATCGACGGGGAGGACCGGGTTTACGCCTATCCCTGCACCGGCGACAACACCTACTTCATGTACTATGACAAGTCCGTCTTCACGGAAAACGACGTGAAGAGCCTGGACAAGATGCTGGAGATTGCCAAGCAGAAGAACAAGCTGGTGGCCTTCAAGCTCTATGACGACGGCTGGTATCTGAGCTCCTTCTTCTTTGCGGATCCGGAGCTCAAGTACTCCGTTACCTATGACAAGGACCTGACCGAGACCGCCATCTCCATCAACTACGACAGCGCCAAGGGCCTGGAGGTCATGAAGGCCCTCCGGGGCTACTTCGCCAACTCCGCCCTCAGCTCCAACGTGGATGACTCCAAGATTATCGCCGGCATCCAGTCCGGCACCATCGCCGCCTGCGTCACCGGCACCTGGAACCGCACCGCCATCAAGGACGCCTGGGGCAACAACATGGCCACCGCAGTGCTGCCCACCGCCACCATCGGCGGCAGGGAGGTCAAGCTCAACGGCTTCTTCGGCTATAAGCTCTACGGCGTCAACGGCTATTCCAAGAACAAGGCTGAGGCCCACAAGCTGGCCCTGTGGCTCACCAATGAGGCCAATCAGCTCAAGCGCTTCCAGACCAGAGGCCTGGGCCCCACCAACAAGACCGTCATGCAGTCCTCTCAGGTGAAGAGCGACCCCATCATCAGCGTGGTGCTCCAGGAGGCCGCCTACTTCCGTTCCCAGAAGGGCGTGCCCAGCACCTACTGGACCCCCATGGGCAGCCTTACCAAGCAGTTTGTTGAGGCGGACGACCCCATGACCGTCACGGACGCCACCCTTCAGGAGCTCCTGAACTCTCTCTGCAGCCAGATTCGCAAATAAGACCGAAAATCGGGCGGGCGGAGCATCTTCGCCCGCCCTTCCTGGAAGGGAAGTGAAATCTGAATGGAACCTAACCTGCATACCATGAATCCCCTGCAGAAGCTGGCGTATTACGTGGTGCGGTTTTTTACGGGGCTCCCCGGAGCTCTGGCTGACTTCTTCTCCGGCATGGGCCGGGGCATAGTCCGGCTGGTGAAGGGCACAGGCCAGGCCCTGGGCCGCTATTTCGGCGGCTTTGCAAAGGGCGACCTTATTACCAAGGGCTCCTACTTCGTCATGGGCCTGGGCCACTTTACCCGGGGCCAGGTGGTCAAGGGAGTCATTTACCTGGTCCTTGAGGTCCTGTTCATCCTCTATATGGTGCTGTTCGGCGGCACCTACCTGGGGAAGTTCTTCTACGGCTTCTTCAGCGGTGGCACCGTGGGCAATGTGCCCACCCAGGACTTCTGGAACGAGGAGGAGGGCATTTACGAGAAAATCGCCGGGGACAACAGCTTCAAAATCATCCTCTACGGCGTTCTCACCTTCCTTGTGATACTCTTCTTCCTGATGCTCTATTTCCGCTCTGTGGCGGAGAGCCGGGAAAACGAGGCCACCGTGAAGGCCGGGAGAAGGTGCCCCGGCTTCCGCCAGGACCTTAAGGACCTGACGGACAAGAAGTTCCACCTGGTGCTGCTTCTGCTGCCTATGATAGGGCTTCTGATGTTCACGGTAATCCCCCTGATAACCATGATCCTCATAGCCTTCACCAACTACGACGCCTCCACGGAGGTGCCCCAGCACCTGTTCAGCTGGGTGGGCCTTGCCAACTTCGGTGATATCCT
The DNA here is from genome assembly GCA_017400415.1 of Oscillospiraceae bacterium. GTDB lineage: Bacteria > Bacillota > Clostridia > Oscillospirales > Oscillospiraceae > RUG626. The sequence goes on along the minus strand of JAFPTE010000092.1, from coordinate 5,527 downwards.
GGGCGGCAACTCCGCCATGAGCGGCACCTTCCTGCGGGTCCTGGGCTGGACCCTGGTGTGGGCCTTCTTCGCAACCTTCACCAACTATTTCGGCGGCATGGTCCTGGCCCTGCTCATAAACCAGAAAATAGTGAAATGGAAGAAGCTCTTCCGGACGGTTTTCGTTGCCACCATCGCCGTGCCCCAGTTCGTCTCCCTGCTTATCATGTCCAAGATGCTGACCTACGGCGACAGCCTGGAGATGAGCGGCATTATCGTCCAGCTTTTCCACAACCTTTTCGGCGTGGACCTGAAATTCGGCGTGGATATCATGACCACCCGCATCGCCATCATCGTTGTGAACATGTGGATCGGCGTGCCCTATTCCATGCTTATCTGCTCCGGCATACTTATGAACATACCCCAGGAGCTCTATGAGTCCAGCCGCATTGACGGCGCCGGACCCGTGAAGACCTTCTTCTCCATAACCCTGCCCTATATGCTGTTCGTGACCGGGCCATACCTCATCACCCAGTTCATCGGCAACATCAACAACTTCAACGTTATCTACCTTTTGAGCGGCGGCGCCCCCGGCGACCTTCTGCGGTACACCGACGGCGCCAAGAGCACGGACCTGCTTATAACCTGGCTCTATCAGCTGTCCCTGGGCGTGAACAGGAACTACAAGCTGGCCTCCGTTATCGGCATTCTGGTGTTCGTTATCTCCGCCGTGTTCTCCCTCATGGTGTACAACAACTCCTCGGCTGTCCAGAAGGAGGATGAATTTCAGTAATGGATAAAAAGAAGACCGGCAGCCTGAAGGCCGCCAGGACCACCGCCTCCGCCGTTACCCACGTGGTGCTGACGGCGCTGGGCATACTGTGGCTTATCCCGCTGTTTTACCTCATCGTCCAGTCCTTCCGGGCGGAGCCGGGAGCCTGGTCCTCCACCTTCTTCCCCAAAACCTGGACCCTGGATAATTACAGACGGCTCTTCTTCGAGACGCAGTTTGTCCAGTGGTACCTGAACACCCTGCTGGTGGCGGTCATATCCTGCGCCATAACAACGATTTTCGTCCTTATGGTGAGCTACGCCTTCTCCCGCATCCGCTTCAAGGCCAGAAAGCCCATGATGAACGTGATGCTCATTCTGGGCATGTTCCCGGGCTTCATGTCCATGACGGCAGTTTATTTCCTGCTGAAAATCCTGCTGCCGAACCACTTCCAGAGCCTTGCCAGCCTCATTATCGTCTACTCCGCCGGGGCCGCCCTGAGCTATTATGTGGCCAAGGGCTTCTTCGACACGGTGCCCAAGACCCTGGACGAGGCGGCCAGACTGGACGGCGCTACCAATGCCCAGATTTTCTGGAAGATAATCCTGCCCCTCAGTAAGCCTATCATCATTTACACCATCCTTATCTCCTTCATCGCCCCCTGGTGCGACTATATCTTCGTGTCCTTCATCATGTCCGGCGTCAACGACACTTCCATGTATACCGTGTCCCTGGGCATGTACAAGTGGCTGGAGAGGGAGATGATCCAGCAGTATTTCACCACCTTCTGCGCCGCTGCCGTTGTGGTGGCGGTGCCCATCACCGCCCTGTTCATGTGGCTGCAGAGATACTATGTTGAGGGTATCACCGGCGGCTCCGTAAAGGGCTGACAGGAGTTCTGTATGAAAAAGAGCGCAGAAAGAATTCTCGCTCTGATACTTGTTCTGGCAATGTCGGCGGCGCTTGTTTCCTGCGCCGCCGATAGCGGTAACGGCCAGGAGGGTAACGGAGCAGGTCAGGGAGAGGGGCCGGAGGCCTCCGCCCTGAACATTATTGACGACAAGTACCGCAATTACTATGAAATCTTTGTCTGGTCCTTCTTTGATACGGATAACGACGGCATCGGCGACCTGAAGGGCGTCACGGAGAAGCTGGACTATATCAAGGACCTGGGCTTCAACGGCATCTGGCTTATGCCCATAACCGTGGGCACCAGCTACCATAAGTACGACGTGGAGGACTACTATAACGTGGACCCCCAGTTCGGCACCCTGGACGATTACAAGGCCCTTATAGCCGCCGCCCATGAGCGGGGGATAAACGTCATCATCGACCTGGTGGTAAACCACACCAGCTCCGACCACCCCTGGTTCAAGGCCGCCTGCGAGTACATCCGCCAGCGGGGCACCCCCGGCGGGGACTACGGGGAATATTACAACTTTTCAAACGGCCGCCAGGACGGCTACAATCCGGTGGGGGGCACCGGCTGGTATTATGAGAGCCGGTTTACGAACACCATGCCGGACCTGAACCTGGACAGCGAAAAGGTCCGGGCGGAGATAAAAAAGATAATGGAGTTCTGGATAGGCCTGGGCACGGACGGCTTCCGGCTGGACGCCTGCACAAGCTTCTACACCAACTCCACCCAGAAGAGCGTGGAGTTCCTCCGCTGGCTTAACCGGGCCGCCAAGAGCATCGACGAGGATTGCTACCTGGTGGGCGAGGCCTGGTATCCCAACCATGTGGCTGTCCGGGAGTACTATAACTCCGGCGCCGACAGCTTCTTCATGTTCCCCCTGGCTATGGCGGACGGGGCCGTGGCGGACTGCCTCAAGGAAATCAAGTCCGCACCGGGCAAGAATTTCGGCACTCTCCTGACCACCTGCCAGGAGACCTATGACGTGGGCGTGCCCGCTCCCTTCCTCTCAAACCACGACACTGCCCGCATCGCCTCCTTCATGGGCAGGAGCCAGAAGGACAAAATCAAGATGGCCCAGGGCCTTCTGGGCCTGATGAACGGGGCAATTTACGTCTATTACGGGGAGGAAATCGGCATGATAAGCACTGCCGACGGCTCCGACCCCTATAAGCGCATCGCCATGAAGTGGTCCGACAAGTCCGTTTACGAGGGCTGGTGCTACACCTCCCCTCAGGGCATAACCGTCACTAAGGATAACTACGTGTACCCCGGGGTGGAGACCCAGCGGGAGGACCCGGACAGCATCTGGAGCTACTATAAAAAATCGCTGGAGCTCAGAAACCGCTTCCCGGCCATCGCCCGGGGCAAGGTGACCATCCTGGAGGACTACTATGAGCAGTCCGGCTACTGCTGCGTTTTTACCAAGACCTGGGGAGATGAGACCGTCACCATCTGCGTGAATCTGGACCGGGAGTATGACCATCAGATAAAGTTTGACGCTGCCCCCGGGGAGTATCAGGACGGCCTCTGCGCCGGAGACGGGGCAAAGATAGAGTATAAGGACGGGACTCTGACCCTGCCGCCCTACTCAATTGCGATTTTTAAGTGAGGAAAGAATGATAAAGGAAGTCAGAATCAGAACAGTGGAGGAGCTTATGCCCCTCCTGAGCGAGCAGGAGTACCGGCCGGACCTTATGCGGAACCGGAGCCAGTACGTTTACCGGGGCATGAGCGACGCCTCCTTCAAGATGGTCACGAGCCTGACCAGAAACTGCAAGAGGCTGCAGAAATCCCTGGAGCCCGCCATCCTGCGGAACTTCGCCCGCTACGCCGTCATAGAGGACCCCACCGTGGCCACCTCCGTCTGGCGGCAGATGATACTGGGCCAGCACAACGGCCTGCCCACCCGGCTTCTGGACTGGAGCCACTCCGCCCTGGTGGGGCTCCACTTCGCCTGCACGGAGGACAGCCTGGACGATATGGAGACCCACGACTGCATGGTCTGGCGCATAGACGTGACGGAGCTCCACTCCCTGCTGCCGGAAAAGTACAAGCAGGTCATGCAGAGCCACAATGCGGATATCTTCTCCGTGGATATGCTGGACGAGGCGGCGGAGAGCCTGGAGCAGTACGACAGCGACATGGGCAAAAGCGCCATGGTGGTCATGGAGCCCCCCTCCATCAACGCCCGGATAGTGAACCAGTACTCCTTCTTCTCCGTCATACCCATTGAAATGGTGGACGTGGAGCGGTTTCTGGAGGAGCACACCCACAATACGGTGAAGTACGTCATCGACAGGAGCCTCCGCTGGCGGATCCGGGATATGCTGGACCATCTGAATATGTCCGAGCGCATCGTCTACCCGGGGCTGGAGGGCCTTTCCAAGTGGATTGCCCGGCACTATTTTGTAAAGGAGAGACCATGAGAGAGCTGAAAACCCCCTGGAGTCAGCCGGGAGAGGTGCCCTGGAACGAGTATCCCCGGCCCAGACTGCGCCGGCGGGAGTGGCTGTGCCTGAACGGCACCTGGACCCTTTCTGCCGGAGGAAAAACCTGCCCGGTCCTGGTGCCCTTCCCGGTGGAGAGCGCCCTTTCCGGCGTGACGGTGCCCTGTCCCGTCGGCACGGAGCTCATATACCGCCGGACCTTTGAGACCAGGAGGAAGGGCGGCAGATTCCTTATCCACTTCGGCGCCGTCATGCGGAAGAGCCAGGTCTTCCTGAACGGGGAGAGAATCGGCGGCAGCCAGGATGGGTACCTGCCCTTCACCTGCGAGGGAACGGAGCAGGTCCGCACCGGGGAAAACACCCTGGAGGTCCGGTGCGTAAACGACCTGGACTGGCGCTTCGGCTGGGGCAAGCAGACCGTTAAGCGGGGCGGCATGTGGTACACCCCCGCCTCCGGCATCTGGCAGACCGTCTGGGCCCAGTGGGTGCCACGGGAGTACATAAAAAACATAAACGTCGCCACCGGCGGCGCCATAGTCACCATCGAGGCGGAGGGCGTCCGGACCGGCACCGTATTCCTGGGGGAGCGGCAGTACGCCCTTCGGGACGGCAGGGCGGAATTCTATCTGGACGACGCCCGCTTCTGGAGCCCGGAGGACCCGTATCTGTATGAGTTCACCCTGGTGAGCGGGGAGGACGAGGTGCAGAGCTACTTTGCCCTCCGGGACCTGGGCATACGGAGGATAAACGGGAAAAAGCGCCTGTGCCTCAACGGAAAGCCCTACTTCTTCCACGGGCTCCTGGACCAGGGCTACTGGCCCGACGGCATCTATACCCCCGGCTCGCCCGAGGCCTTCCTGCGGGACATTGAGGCCATGAAGAGCCTGGGCTTCAACACCCTGCGCAAGCACATCAAGGTGGAGCCGGAGCTGTGGTATTATTACTGCGACAAGCTGGGCATGGCGGTCTTTCAGGACATGGTCAGCTCCGGAAGGTACGACTATATGCGGGATACGGCCCTGCCTACCCTGGGCTTCCGCCGCCGGGACGACCGAAAGCTCCACCGGGACGAGACCCAGCGCCGGAACTTCCTTGCCCACATGGCCGGTGTGGTGCGGCACCTGAAAAGTCAGCCCTCCATCGTCCTGTGGACCATCTTCAACGAGGGCTGGGGGCAGTTTGAGTCCGACCGGGCCTATGACCTTCTGAAGGCCATGGACCCCACCCGGTTCATCGATTCCACCTCCGGCTGGTTCCACCAGAAGAAGAGCGACGTGGACAGCCTGCACCTGTATTTTGAGGAGCTCCGCCTGGGCAGCGAGGATAAGGCCCAGCTCCTAAGCGAGTACGGGGGCTGGTCCTATAAGCTGCCGGAGCACAGCTTCAACCTGGAGAAGACCTACGGCTACC